>JBIKUM010000043.1:0-12356 GCA_044347585.1 Terrimicrobiaceae bacterium | reverse complement strand
GTCCGTCGGTGCTGCCGAGGGCGGGGTCGCAGGCGCGCTCGGGGTGGGGCATGAGGCCGAAGACATTTCGGGTTTCGTTGCAGATGCCGGCGATGTTTTCGCGGGAGCCGTTGGGGTTGGCGGCATCGGTAGTTTGGCCTTCGGCATCGCAGTAGCGGACGAGGATTTGGTCGTTCGCGTTGAGGGCGGCGAGGGTGGCGTCATCGGCGAAGTAGCATCCCTCGCCATGGGCGATGGGGATGTTGAGGACTTGGCCTTTGGTGGCGGCGCGGGTGAATCGGGAATTGGTCGATTCCACACGGATGCTTTGGTGTTTGCAGACGAAGTGGAGGCCTTTGTTGCGAACGAGGGCGCCGGGGAGGAGTCCGCTCTCGCAGAGGATTTGAAAGCCGTTGCAGATGCCTAGGACGGTGCCACCTGATGCAGCGAAGGTTTTCACCGCTTGCATGATCGGCGAGAAGCGGGCGATGGCTCCGCAGCGGAGGTAGTCGCCGTAGGAGAAACCACCAGGAACGATGACGGCGTCGAAGCCGGCGAGCGATGTGTCCTTGTGCCACACGAAGTCGGCGGAGGCGCCGGGAAGGTTATTGAGAGCGAGAACGCAGTCCTGGTCGCAGTTCGAGCCAGGGAAGCGGATGACGGCGAATTTCATTATTTGCTAATCGAGTAGTCCTCGATGACGGGGTTGGAGAGGAGGTCTTTGGCAATGCGGTGGATTTCGGAGTCGGGCGTCGAGTCGGGGAGTTCGAGTTCGATGACTTTGCCGATGCGGACGCGTCCCACGCCGGTAAGGCCGAGGTGGCGGATGGCTTCAGCGGCGGCTGCGCCTTGAGGGTCGAGGACGGATGGTTTCGGCAGGACTGTTACGAGGACTTTCATGGTGCGGAGGTTTTCGTTTCGGGATGATCTGAACAAGAGGATTTTTTATTTTTTCTGAATTGGATGAGCGAAATGGCGAGCGCAAGCAGGCTTATGACCAGACAGGAAATCGAAAAGACTTCGCCGTAGCGTGTGAAGAATGTCGGTTGAGTTGAGGTGGGGGCGTTGATTTTGCTGAAGAGCACGCCTTGGAGAAAGGTGCTGCCCGAGGGATCGCGGAGCACTTCGCGGACGACGCCGAGGCGGTCGATGGCACAGGTCACGCCGGTGTTTGCGGCGCGGATCATGGGAATTTTATTTTCCACGCAGCGGAAAACGGCGTTGTTGAGGTGCTGAAGCGAGCCGGCGCTTTTGAGGAACCATCCATCATTTGTGACGACCACGAAGGTTTGGGCCCCGAGCAGAGCGAAGTGGCGGGCCAGATCGGCAACTGTGTCTTCAAAACAGACAAGCGGTCCGAGTTTCACGGGCTTCGATTGAAGCTCGAGGACGGTGTATTCTTTTCCAGCGTCGAAGTCGGATGGCACCAAGTCGCCGACGATTTTTTCCAAAAGCGGGAATTCCTCGCGAAGCGGGACATACTCACCGAAGGGAACGAGGTGCATTTTGTGGTGGAGTTGCGCTTCCTTTCCCTGCTTCGTCAGCAAGGCGATGGAGTTGTAGTCGCCATCATTGCCCCAGTGGGTTGTTCCGATGAGAAAGTCTCCCGAGTATTGCTCGGCGAGTCCCCGAACGAGGTCCCAGGTGAATTGATTTCCGAGAAGCGGGCTGGGCGTTGAGGATTCGGGCCACAGGATGAGATCGGGCCCCATGGCGATCGCCGGGAGGGTTTGGTTTTTCAGGGTTTCGAGAACCTGAAGTTCGAAGTTGGGATCGTTGCGGACATTTTGAGGAATGTTCGGCTGAATGGCGGCGAAGCTGAGTGGTTCGCTAGCCGGCTCCGGGCTGAAAAGTTGCCGGACGCCGTAGCTCCATGTCAGGGCGACCAAGGCTATGGTGATAGCAAAGTCATAATGAGCACGCCGCGCGCCACGTTTGATTTCGAGGAGGAGGCGTTTAACGGTTGCCACGAGCATGAGGTTGGTCATCGCAACCAAAAAGGAAATGCCTCCTACGCCGGTGATGTCGGCTATCTGTATGAGGGCGATATTTTCATGCAGTGCAATGCCGAGACCATTCCATCCGAAGGCCGGAAAAATAACGCCACGGAGCCATTCCAGTGCGACCCAAGCGGTGGCTCCAAGGGCACAGATGCGAAGATTATGGATCGACCGCAGCCAGGATTCTTCGCTGGTGCTAGTGTTAACGAGTGCTCTGGCGAACAGTGTCCATGCGCTGAAATAAAACGCGAAATACAAAACAAGCAGCACATAGCCAGGCCAGGTGAGTGTCGTGAGCCAGTAAGCGCTCATCGCAAAAAAGACCAACCCGCTTGCGTAGCCGAGGCACGCTGTTCTCAGCCAATCCCGCCGCTTCGCCGATTGGCAAAACCAGACCGCGCATACAAGCGGGGTCAGCGCCACCCAGCAAAGATCGCCAAGACCAAATGGGGGGTAGCACAATCCGAGAAGCAGCCCGCTTAACAATGCCAAAAACCAAGGAAACACACGCGACATGGGGCGAAATACAAGACCCCCGGGAGTGAAAAGACAACGCCCTTCTCGCAACGAGGTCTGTGAGGTTCAGGCAATCCTGGAAATTGAGGGTGTTTCGGAAAAACAGACTT
The DNA here is from genome assembly GCA_044347585.1 of Terrimicrobiaceae bacterium. Lineage (GTDB taxonomy): Bacteria > Verrucomicrobiota > Verrucomicrobiia > Chthoniobacterales > Terrimicrobiaceae > UBA967. The sequence goes on along the minus strand of JBIKUM010000043.1, from coordinate 9,751 downwards.
TTGATTTGCGGTCGCCAGATTGCTGGATCAAGTTAGGTCAAATGCCCAGTCGACACTGCTTTCTCGCTCTCATTTTCTTGATTCTGGCACAGGGATTTATCTTTGCCACGGCTGATCTAGAGTTTGAAAAGTTTGCCATGAATCTCAGGGAAAAAGCCATTCTCCGAGTCGAGCCTCCCACTGTTTCCACCCAAGCCCCATCCTCGCTCGGGTTGACCCGATATCCTTGGAAGCGCAACATCGTGACCACGGTTTTCTGGGTCGGCGAGAAGCCCACGCGGAACAACCCTGTGCCGAATTGCAAGAGTTCATGGGATACGGAGTGGCACCAAAGTTTTGGTGGGTATGACAACCCCGATCCGAGCACCCGTCGTGGATTTTTCCCGAAGTTCAGTCCGCGTCAGAATCCCTTCTATGTGGCACTTCCATTCAACGATGTGACCCGCGGAAAGACCAAGCCTGAGTCGCGCCGTGTGATTCCATGGTTCCGCGAGGCTTTTGAAAAAGAAGGGAAGTCTGTGTGCAAGGGACGCTGGGTGGCAATCCGTCGAGGCAATCGTATCGCCTATGCCCAGTGGGAGGATTGCGGTCCCTTCCGAACGGACCACTGGCAGTATGTGTTTGGCAACGAGCGTCCGAGGCCGAACCTCAACCAAGGCGCGGGCCTTGATGTTTCCCCGGCCGTGCGGGATTATCTTGGTATGAGCGGGAAGGATGTGTGCGATTGGAAATTTGTGGATTTCCGGGAGGTCCCGCCGGGACCCTGGGCAAAATACGGAGATAATAACACCTTCGTGCTTCAACAGCGGGGGGCGAATCTTTTCCTGACCGATCGCAACAATGCGCGCGGTGCCAGACGCTGATTGATCAGCTCGCCGCGCTGGCCTTGAGTTCCTCGATCGTGGCGAATTCCAGCGTCGAGGCATGAGTGGCCTCCAAAATGACCTTTGGAGCCATTCCGGCATCGTAGGCATCTTTCCACCGACTGGCGCAGAGGCACCATTTGTCTCCGGCCTTCAATCCCGGGAATTCATACTCCGGTCGGGGAGTGCTCAGATCGTTTCCTTGCTCGCGTGAAAACTTCAGAAATTCATCGGTCATCACCGCGCAGACCGTGTGGACTCCTGTGTCTCCATGACCTGTGTGGCAGTAGCCATCGCGATAATAACCCGTGAGTGGTTCGTAGCAGCAGGGCTCCAAGTCGCCTCCTAAAACATTTCTTGCCATGTGCAACACCTACGCGAACCGCCGAGGCATTTCCAGATGCAAAAAACCTCGTCGCATGCTCGCCCCGTTGCGCATAGACTTCCACGCACCCTGCCAATGATTTTGGAACTACTCGAATGGTGCATCACCCCTGCCTCGCTGCGTGCAAGAACCAGCGGACTTCTTGCCGAGCAAATCGCCATTCGCCACCGATCCCTCCGTTGCCGCCGCCACTGGCAACCGCACCTCGAATCGTGCAGAAGTTTTCTTCAACGCAATCTCCCCTCAGGAAACCATGTCGCCATCATGGGAAGCGGACATCTTCGAGACATCGATCTCCGGCATTTGAAGAAGCAGTTTCCCCGAATTAGTCTTGTGGATGTGGTGCATCCGCTGGAAGTGCGGCTCATCGCTTTGCTTTCCAAAGGCCGGATTCGGCTCATTTCAAGCGATCTTTCGGGAGCGTTGCAATTGCGTGAACCTTCCTTGGCGATATTCTTGGAAAAAAATCTCCGTGACTCGCTGGAAGATGCCGACGCGCTGGTCTCCTCGTGCCTGCTCACCCAGTTGGCCTTGCCATCTTCCAAGCGCTGGAGCGGGCGTTTTTCCGAGTGTGACATCGCACAAACCGCGCAACGCATCGGGCAGTGTCACCTCGACCTGTTGGGAGATGCCAAACGAGCGGTTCTCATTAGCGACTCTGCTCAACGCTATGGCAATGACGACTGGTCGCCATTGCTACCCGGCCTTGATTTGCCTTCGCCCTCTGAAAAGTGGATCTGGGATATTGCGCCCGCCGAGGAACATGCACTCAAGGGTCTCGGGGCCGAGCAGCGACTTGTGGAGGCGTCGGTTTTTTAAGTGTCGCTCGCATCAGAAACTCACGAAAATCTTTGCCCATTCGTGTCGAAACAATAGGATGCCGCGACATGGCAAATCGTCGTATTCTCAAGATCGGCTCCCATACCATTGGCGGGCGTGAGTTGCTCTTCATTCTCGGTCCCTGCGTGATCGAGAGCCCGGCTTTCACCCGCAGGATGGGGCGCAAAATCAAAGCCATTTGCGAAGGCGAAGGCGTTCGCTTCGTCTTCAAAGCCTCCTACGACAAGGCAAACAGGACTTCCAACAAATCCTTCCGGGGCACATCGGTTCAGGAGGGATGCGAATTGCTCGCGGAAATCGGTGCCGATTTGGGCGTGCCGGTGACGACGGATATCCACTCGCCTGAGGAAGCTGAAATCGCAGGAGGCTTTGTCGATATTCTTCAGATTCCAGCTTTTCTTTGCCGTCAGACCGATCTCATCGTCGCCGCTGCGAACACAGGTCGCGTGGTAAATGTCAAAAAGGGTCAGTTTTTGGCTCCATGGGACATGAAAAATGTCGCACAAAAGCTCGAGTCCGCAGGCTGCCGGAACTATATCTTCACCGAGCGGGGAACTACTTTCGGCTACAACAACCTCGTTGCCGACATGCGCGCCATTCCTTGGATGCAGGAACTCGGCTGTCCCGTGGTTTTCGATGCCACCCACTCCGTGCAAAGGCCCGGTGGGGCAGGGGAGACCACTGGAGGTGATGGCAAATTGGCGCCCGTCCTTGCGCGGGCCGCAGTCGCTGCCGGATGTGACGGCGTGTTTCTTGAGACTCATGAGAACCCAGCCAAGGCTCTTTCCGATGGTCCCAACCAAGTTCCACTGCGCGAGCTTCCGCGTCTGATCAAACAATTGAAAGCCCTCCGCGATGTCGTGGCCTGATCTTTTGCGCCCTCTCGTTCTAGCGGCACTTGTGGGTTCACTCCACGCCGAGTCGAAGCCCGCTCCGTCGCCATCACCCGGCGACTCAGCTGGTTTCGACTTGCCCGTTCCAGAGGGGATGCCGGTGAATGGAATCAAGGTTCCCCAATACGATGAAAACGGAAAGCGACTCATGCTTTTGGAAGCGGCGGTGGCCAAAAAAGTCAATGAGCAGCTTGTCGATATGCAGAGTCTCAAGCTCGAAGCCCTCGATGGCGACGGAAGGAAAATTTTCGTTGAACTGCCGCAGGCGGTCTTTAACCTCGAAACCCGCATCCTCACGGGTGATGACACCGCCAAAATCTACCGCGAGGATTTTGAAATCACTGGCGACAGTATCGAGTTCAACACTAAGACCCGCTTCGGAACGCTGCGCGGCAATGTAAAAATGGTTATCTCCACAGAAGAAAATTTCAAATGATCGATCACAAAGCCGGTTCACTGGCCCTCCTTACCTTGATTTTCACTTTGACCCCACTTGCCGCTCAGGAATCCAATGCGTCCATGTCCGCCGACTCGAAGACCGGCAAGGCTCCCGGCCTTTTCAACATGGCTGGTGGAGACAGACCAAGCGGGGCGAAGACGGAAATCACCGCCACCAGGGAATCGAGCTTCGACAGCGAAAAAAACATCGCTGAATTCACGGGTCGTGTCGTCGTGCGTGACCCCCAGTTTACCCTCACTTGCGACCGTCTCAAGGTCACACTGGCCAAGGACAGAAAAGGCATCGCTGTCGCCGAGGCACAGGGGGACGTCATTATTGTCCAAGAAAAATCCGACCCGAAAAGCACGGCCCAACAAGCCATCGGACGAGCCGGCGAGGTGACCTACAAACCTGATTCCGGCGAGGTCGTGCTTCGAGATTGGCCATCGATACAGCAGGGCATCAATAATCAAGTCGCCACCGAGCAATCCACCGTCATGATCCTGCGCAGCAGCGGTCAATCTCGCACCATCGGTGGAAGCAAAACGATGATCACCGACACCGCCAAGCCCCAATGAGCGAAACAACGGAAAAGCCGCTCCTCCACACCGAGGGGCTTGTGAAAGTCTACAATCGCAGGGCGGTGGTGAATGGCGTCGATATCAATGTCAAAAAAGGCGAGATCGTTGGGCTTCTCGGCCCGAACGGCGCAGGAAAGACAACGACTTTTTACATGATCGTTGGTCTCGTGCGCCCGAATGGCGGGAAAGTTTTCTTCCGCGGCGAAGATGTCACAACCATGCCGATGTATCGCCGGGCCCGCCACGGAATGGGCTATCTTCCCCAAGAGGAATCGATCTTCCGCAAACTCACGGTAGAAGAAAATATTCTCGCCATACTGGAAACAACAGGCCTTCCCAAGAAGGCCCGCAAAGAACGCTGCGACGAGCTTCTCACCCGTTTCGGCATCGAGCACATCGCCAAGAACGAGGCCCTCACGCTCTCCGGTGGTGAGAAGCGTCGTCTCACCATTGCCCGCTCGCTCGTCACGAACCCTTCGCTTCTCATGCTCGACGAACCGTTCAGTGGGGTCGATCCCATCGCCGTGCATGATGTTCAACAAATCATCCAAGACCTGCGCGAGCAAGGCCTCGCCATTCTCATCACCGACCACAATGTCCGCGAGACACTCAACATCGTGGACCGCGCCTATTTGATTTTTGAAGGCCGTGTGGAGAGCCAGGGTAACAAGGAATTTCTTTTGAACGACCCGATCAGCCGCAAGCTGTATCTGGGTGAATCGTTTTCGATGTGACCGCTCCTTGCAGTGCGGGTTTGCATAAACCGACTGCCGGGTTTACCTATTCCCTCAACACGCCGCTTCTCTCCAAACAAACATGCCTTCATCCAGCAAACCGTTAAAAAAAGTAAGCCACATAACGGTTGGTCATTTTTATGCGAACCATGCAGAGAAGCTGGGCCTCAGGCTGGAGGGGAGTTCGCGCGGTCTGAACCGTCTCATTCGCGAACCTACCATCAATCGCCCCGGCCTCGCTCTCTCGGGGTTCTTCAGCTATTTCGCCGTGAAACGAATTCAGGTCCTCGGGGCCGCCGAGTTGAGCTATCTCAAGAGCCTACCCGTCGCAACCCTCAAGGAGCGCGCCCGGGGGTTGCTTTCCCGCAACATGCCTTGCCTTGTTGTGGCCCGCAACGCCCCGGTTCCCACACCGATTCTTGATGCCGCTGCGGAGTTCGAAACTCCTGTTCTCCGCACCAGCATGATCACGATGAAATTTATTAATGCGGCCACGATTCTTCTCGAAACGGACTTTGCGCCCTCGACGACTGAACACGGCAGCATGGTCAGTATTCTCGGAGTCGGAACCCTCATCCGCGGAGCAAGCGGCATCGGAAAAAGTGAGTGCGTTCTGGGATTGATCGAACGCGGCTACAGTCTCGTCAGCGATGACATCACGCGCTTCCGCTCGGTCGAGGGCAGTGAACTCATCGGCATGTCTGACAGCATTTCGCGCTACCACATGGAGGTTCGCGGCATTGGAATTATTAACATTGCCTCGATCTTCGGCGCAGGCTCGGTGGTGCCTCAGAAAAAACTTAATTTCGTCGTCACACTCAAAGATTGGCATGAGGTCGAGAATGTGGATAGAATTGGCCTAGACCGTGAAACATATGAAATTCTGGGCATCAAAGTCCCGCATGTCACACTGCCCGTCCGCACTGGACGCGACATTGCGAGACTGGTCGAGGTGGCCGCGCTGGACCAGAAGTTGAAAGACATGGGCGAAAACAGCGCACAGGAATTTAATCAGAGACTGCTTCACATGATCAGCGAACGCCGGAACAGATAATGGGAATTCTTACGAAAAAAAAGACAGCGGAAGACCTGCAGAAAACAACCTGCGAGGTAACCATCGATAACCGCAACGGCCTCCATGCGCGGCCCGCAGCCATGTTCGTGAAGATATCCAGTCGCTACCGGGCCGAGGTCTGGGTGGAAAAAGACGGAGAGAGGGTGAATGGCAAAAGCATCATGGGTCTCATGATGCTCGCCGCTGGCAAGGGGTCCAAACTCACCATCCTCGCAGAAGGTGTGGATGCCGAAAAAGCCGTGGCCGAAATCAAAAATCTTGTTGAAACCCGCTTTGGCGAAGATTGACGCCAGCGCGGTTTTCTTCTCATTGCCTATAGTCTTTTTTTTGTTCAATCTCCCTGCAAATGCGGGGCGTTGAAAAAGTCAAATCCGAAAAGCGGTTCCACGGCATACCTGTTGCCCAAGGCATCGCGCATTTTCCCGCACTCGTTCATCTGGCCGAGGAGGAGGAGATCCTACCGGAAACAATTTCCTCCGAGGATGTGCCGGGCGAGATTGCCCGCTTCGAGGCGGCCCTCATTGCGACGCGCATCGAACTGCTTGAAATCCAGCAGAAAATTTCCTCCGCCATCGGGGCCCACGACGCCAGTATTTTCGATGCCCACCTCCTCGTCGTTGAGGATCGCACACTGATCGACGAGGTTCTGCGCAGTCTCGAGCGCGACCATTTCTGCATCGAATACATCTTCCAAGAAGTCGCCCACAAATACTGCAAGACACTCGAAGCCATCGACGACCCCTACCTCAGGGAGCGCGTCGTTGATATCGAGGATGTGACGCGCCGCGTCATCAGGCATCTACTCGGCAAGGCCCCTCAAAATCCAGCCGCCCACGACCAAGCCCATATCATCGTCGCCCACAATCTCACGCCATCCGACACGGCGCAATTGGATCGCGAATTGGTTCGGGGCTTTGTCACCGAGATTGGCAGCAAGACCTCGCACACAGCCATCATGGCGCGCTCGCTGGAGATTCCCGCCGTCGTTGGGATGCAGGGCATCTGCCAACAAATTCAGATCGGCGACGACATCCTCATCGATGGCTACAATGGACTTCTCATTCTCAATCCCTCAGCAGCGACGATTCTCGAATACGAGCGCCTCTCGCGAGAGAAGGAGCAAGTCGTCGAGCGCTTGCGCCTCATCAGGGAAACCGCATCCACAACGCGGGACGGTCGACACATCGTTCTCTCCGCGAATATTGATTTGCCGGATGAAATGTCCGATGTGGCTGCGAACGGCGCCGAAGGCATTGGATTGTTCCGGACGGAATTTCTTTACCTGAACCGCACCGATCCTCCCGGCGAGGAGGAGCAATTTGGTCACTACCGCCAAGCCGCCGAGCAGGCTCTCCCGCACAGCGTCATCATTCGCACACTCGACATCGGCGGCGACAAGTTGGCTTCGAGTCTTGAAACCTTGGAAGAGGAAAATCCCTTCCTCGGTTGCAGGGCCATTCGCTTCTGCCTCGAAAATCCCGCCATCTTCAAAACCCAACTCCGCGCCATCCTCCGCGCGGCCACATCCAATAACATCCGCGTCATGTATCCCATGATCTCCGGCATCGAGGAACTCCGGCGCGCGAATGCCATCTTGGAGGAGTGCAAACAGGAACTTTCAAGTGCGGGGATTCCGTTCAACCCGTGGATCGAAGTTGGGGTCATGATCGAGACTCCCAGCGCTGTTCTTGTGGCCGACCACCTTGCCCGCGAAGTCCGGTTCTTCAGCATCGGCACGAATGATCTCATTCAATACTCCATAGCCGTCGACCGCTTGAACGACCGTATCGCCCACCTCTACAATCCCACTCATCCCGCGATCTTGCGGATGATAAAGATGGTCGTCGAATCGGGTCGTGCCCGTGGCATTTGGACTGGTATCTGCGGCGAGATGGCATCCGACATTCTGCTGACACCGCTATTGATCGGCCTCGGGGTGGAGGAGTTGAGTGCAACAAGCGCCTTGGTGCCCCGCGTCAAAAAAGCTGTGCAGTCCCTGGACGCCGCAGAGTGCGCCAAGCTCGCCGCACAAGCATTGGAGTCCGACGACTCCGCCGCCATCTTGGAAATGAGCCGTTCCATGGCGCTAGCCAACTACGCCGATTTGATGGATTGAAACACGCCGCCCCGTTGCGCGGCGCTTGATCAATTCCGGCGTTTGAATGCAATCACAGACAGCGGCGGAAGATTAATCTCGAACGAGTGCGGTTGGTTCTGCCAACTCCAGTCTGCATGGGCTTGGACACCACCAAAGTTCCCCGCGTTGCTGCCCCCGTAGGTCTCGGCATCCGTGTTCAAAATCTCCTCATAAAACCCGGGTTGGGGGACCCCAACGCGATATCCGCCGCGAACAACAGGAGTGGCATTCACGACGAAAAGGATTCTCTCGCCACTGCGTGATTTTCGCATGAACGACCACACCGAGTTGTCGGCATCTCCGAAGTCGATCCACTCGTAGCCCTCGTAGCTGTCGTCCAATTCGTAGAAGCTCGGTTCGTGGGTGTAGAGCCAATTGAGATGCTGCATGAGCCTCCGCATGCCTTGGTTCAGGTGTTGCTCGGTGAGATGCCAATCGAGACTGAACGCGTGTTTCCATTCGGAGAACTGGCCGAACTCGATTCCTTGGAAGATGAGCTTTTTGCCAGGATGCGCCCACATCCAAGCGAGAAACATCCGGCAGTTGGCGAATTTCTGCCAGTCGTCACCGGGCATTTTATTGATAAGCGAACCCTTGCCGTGAACGACCTCATCATGGCTCAGCACAAGGATGAAATGCTCATGGAACGCATAGAGCATCGAAAATGTGATGTCGCCCTGGTGATATCTGCGGTGAATCGGGTCTTTGCTGATGTAGCTCAGGCTGTCGTTCATCCAGCCCATATTCCACTTGTAGCCGAAGCCCAATCCTCCTGTGTAGGTGGGCCTCGATACTCCAGGCCATGCGGTGGATTCCTCCGCGATGAGGGCCACGCCGGGATGGCGCTCGTAGCAGACCTCGTTGCAGCGCTTTAAAAAGTCGATGGCTTCCAGGTTTTCCCTGCCGCCGAAACAATTCGGAATCCACTCACCGGCTTTTCGCGAGTAGTCGAGGTAAAGCATCGAAGCCACAGCATCCACCCGCAGACCATCGATGTGGTATTCATCCAGCCAGAAAAGCGCATTGCCGATCAGGAAATTTTTAACCTCGTTGCGGCCGTAATTGAAAATGAGCGTGCCCCAATCCTGATGCTCTCCCAAACGGGGATCTTCATGCTCGAAGAGACAGCTTCCGTCATAACGGGCCAAGCCATGGGCGTCCTTGGGAAAATGTCCGGGCACCCAATCCAGAATCACGCCGATTCCGGCCTGATGGCAGCGGTCCACAAAATTCCGAAACTCGTCCGGATTTCCAAACCGGCTCGTCGGGGCGTAGTAGTTCACCACTTGATAACCCCAAGAGCCGTCGAAGGGATGCTCCATCACGGGCATGAGCTCAATGTGTGTGAAGCCCATTTCCTTCACATAGGGAATCAGGCGGTCCCCGAGTTCACGGTAGCTTAGAGCCCGGTTGCCGTCTTCGGGGATTCGTTGCCATGAGCCGATATGAACCTCATAGATGCTCATGGGAGAGTTGTAGGAGTCGATCTGCGGGCGCTTGTGCATCCACTCGTCATCGCTCCACTGGTAGCGGCCCAGATCGAAGACCATACATCCCGTTTCCACGCCGTGCTGGGCAAAAAAGGCATACGGGTCTGTTTTCAAAAAGACATCGCCGTGGGCGCCGCGAATCTCAAATTTGTAATGCGCGCCCTCATGCACGCCGGGTAGAAAAATTTCCCAGACTCCGGATGGCACAAGCTTCCGCATCTGGTGCACGCGGCCATCCCAGTTATTGAAATCGCCGACCACGCTGACACGCTGCGCCGAGGGCGCCCATACGGCGAAATGAACACCGGGAACAT
>JBIKUM010000154.1:0-7200 GCA_044347585.1 Terrimicrobiaceae bacterium | reverse complement strand
GTTTTTTATAGATGTCGTAGTGGGTTCCTTCGTTGAAAAGGTAGATGTCCATCTCTCCAAAAACGGGCGGAAACGAATAGGCATCGCGCTCTTTCCACTTGCGACCGTCGTGGCCAGTGAGTTCGAGTGTGTAAGACAATCCCTCGCTGAATCCGGCAACCTCCCCCTCAAAAAGCCCATGCTCATCGACGCGTGAAAGTTTTTGCGCCTTCGCACCCTTGCCATCCAGTATGACCGCCACCTCCGAGGCATCAGGTCGTAAAACCCTGGCCACAAAATGATCTTGAAACGATCTTATGCCGAGTATCCGAAAAGGATCGCAGTGGCGGGCTTCGACCAATGGAAAGTAATCATCGGGGGCGAGTCGGGAAGAAGTCATCAGGCCTTGATAGAAGAAACCCGCTCGGGTGAACAGATTTTCCTGCCCCGGTTTGGGGAAGCTCAAAAAAGAGATTTTAAATGCTTGCCATGCGCGGGATTTTTATTATGTTGCGCGTCCTTTATGGCAAAAACAGCATGGCTCGAGCGCAACAAGCGCAAACAGAAAACAGTTGAAAAATATGCGGCTCTCCGCGCGGAATTGAAGGCGAAAAAAGACTACGCCTCACTAACTCAGCTCCCCCGCGATGCAAGCCCCACGCGGCTTGTCAACCGTTGCCGCGTCTCCGGACGCCGCCGCGCGTTTCTCCGTCGATTTCAGATTTCCCGTATTACCTTCCGCGAACTCGCTTCGTCCGGTCTGATTCCCGGCGTTACGAAGTCAAGTTGGTAATCCTAGTCCGCCCTCAGGCTTTTTCGCCGGGCGGGCGGGCAATCTGACATACTGTCATGTCCCCACTCTGGAAGCAGAAGCCATTTGTAGGTTTCGGAATCGGAGTGGGCCTTTTGGGGGCTGTGGCCTTGGCCCTCAAGCACCGCCAGAAGTTTTCCCGGGGCGTTCCTGACGAAATTTCCCCTGCCATTTTCGCCACGCGCTCTGCTTCGACCTCGCGCGGGGAGATGGTTTATCACATCAGCGGTTCGGGCGAACCGGTTCTTTTCCTTCATGGATTCTTCCTCGGTGCGTCCTCCTACGAGTGGTCGAAGGTTTATGCGCTCTCGGCATTGCGACACGAGGTCATCGCGCCGGATCTTATCGGCTTCGGGGAATCCGAGCGCCCAGCCGGCGGTATGGATGCAATCGATCATGTCGAAAGCCTCGCTGAATTGCTTCGCGAAGTGGCGCCAAGCAAGCCTGTGGTGATCGTAGCGAGCGGCGTCAGTGGCAATATTGCTCTGATGCTCTCGGCGAGGCATCCCGAGCTTGTTTCTCGGATGGTTCTTTTTCTTCCAACGGGTCTCGGAGATTCTCAAAAGTGTCGAACCATGGGCCTCATCGGCAAAAGTCGGATTCCCGGCGTGAGCGGATTGATTTACCGGCGCCACTTGGCCCAACCCGCTTTTATCCGTTCTTGGCTTGGGTCTCTGGGTTTTTCCAATCCTGAAAAAATCAACGATGAGACACTTAGTGTGCTCGTCACTTGCGCTCAACAATACGGAGCGGAACATGCGATTTTCAATTTCTTCAAAAGACGCCACGGATTTGATGTGGCCCCTCATCTCTCCTCGGTTCTTGCCCCCGTGCATATTCTTTGGCCGTCGAAAGCTACTGGATTTCACCCGAGTGATGCCGTGAACCTCTGTCGCAATCTGCCGAGGGCAAGTATGGAGATTCTTCCTGACGCGGCCGCCTTTGCCCCCATGGAGGCGCCTGAGGAAATCGGGGCGATTGTTTCCCGTTGGATTGATGGCGATCTTACCGCACTCCAGACAACCTGATTTCATATGAACGACCTTCATTTCAAAAATCCGCGTCAGCGCGTTGTGCTTGTTCGCCATGGTGAGACGGAGTGGAGCCTCAGCGGACGACATACTTCGGTCACCGATATTCCCCTCACACAAGTTGGCGAGCGCAGGGCAATTGCTCTGGAGCCTTTGCTTCGGAAATGGAATTTCGGCCTCGTGCTATGCAGTCCACGCCTTCGAGCCAAGCAAACTTGCGATCTTCTCGGGTGGGGCAAAAATTCCGTGGAAACCGAGGATCTCGTCGAGTGGAATTACGGAGAATTTGAAGGGCTCACCACACCACAAATTCGCGAACGCATTCCCGGTTGGACCATTTTTACACATCCGTGCCCAAATGGCGAAACAGCCGGTCAAGTCGAGGCAAGAGTGGACAGGGTCATCTCGCATGTGCGGGAGTTTGCTGGAGATGCACTTCTCGTAGGCCACGCACACTGCCTGCGCGCCCTTGCCGCCCGCTGGCTTGGCTTGGATGCGAATTCCGCTCGTTTTTTTAATCTCGAAACTGGAACTTGGAGTGTCCTTTCCTACGAGCATGAAAATCCAGTAATTCAAGTCTGGAGCGCTCCGCCGGAGTGAGGGGCTTATTTCCAGTGCGATTTCCAGGCTTCAAACTCTGACAATCGCAAGCGGTGTCTGGCGATATTGCCTGAGTGCAAACCCTCCAATTCGATGCGTATGACTTCTTGGAATCTCTCCCTATCGTCTTTCGGTAAGGACCTGCCCGCCTCGGCAATCGTCCATTCCAAGGATAGCAATCGATCCATTTGTTTGCGTGCGATTTCGCTAACGAAACGCGTTATTTCGCTTCGGTATTTCAAACGAAATGGATCGGGTGAACCAAGGGTTTCTTTGACGCCGATATATTGGTTTGCGGAGCTTTTGTAGGCCCAGACAAACACATCGCGCAGATACTCGATGCAGTTCAGTTCATAGACGCCAAGCAGCCCACCGATGTAATCCTTCTGCTCAACCCCTGTGAATGAGAGAGGGCAGAGGTTATGGCGAATCATCGGAATGTTTGCGGCAAGGCGCGAAACCCTTTTATTCACATCTTCAAAGGGTTGCAGGTAGGGCAAGTGCACCATTACGAAAAAAGCCTGCTCGTAGGGATTCTCGATTTCATTCGCCACCCATAAGATCTGCTCGAATTTCTCTTCAATAAGTTGTGGAACAGCCAGCGGGTGGAAAACTGTTCCGCTTATGCCAACAGGCCGCGAGCGGACGCGACCGCACGATGCCGGGTCATGAAGGAGATTATCGGCAAGCAGCGCATGCAGATTGCAGACAGTATGGCTATTGAACCCCACGCCAGCAGGGTTGTCAGACAGCATCTCGAGAGCTGCTTTATGATTGAGGATCATTTGCGTCTCTTCGGATTTATGCCCCTCGGCGGCCTCACCGAGGTGGAGCAAGCGTTCGGTCTCAAGCAATGAGTAGGTATTTCCCTCAAGACGGCTCGAGTTCCAAGACAGGTCGATCAAGAGACGTTGCAAAACCTGCCTCAAATAAGTGCCAGGAGGCAATTCGTCCGCGCCTACATATCCAAATCGCGCCAGTTCGTCGCGCGTCTCGGTGGGCAAGTAAAATGTGCGATTCGGTTGATACGCATCCAAAAAATCGGATTTGTATCCGACTGGAATGCGTTCAGTGCGAGGCCTCTGAACCAAATAACGAATACGGCGCCCTTCGGGAGATAGCCATGGCGTATCGCTCGTAAAGGAATCTGGTTCCTCTCTTAAGATGCTCGTTGATCCTTCTTCTTCAAAAGGAATAACGTAACGCGTTGCGCGTCCTTTGCCCTTAAGTTTAAGGTGTCCGGCTTGAACCAATCGGTCGAGGTCTCTTTGAAGAGTTCTTTTTGGAGTTCCCCTCATCATGGGGATAGTGAGAATGTCCTTGATCGATGCTCCAAAAGGAAAGCACTCGGCGGCTTTTATAACTGAATAGACTCTGGAATGTGATATTCTTCTTGGCATTTTCTTGGCACAAACTCTAAACGCGCCATTTAAAAATGCCACTAAATTATTACTCGCGCCATAAAATTATTTTCTTGCCTTTAAATTGATCCCCGTGTCATGATTTCCGCGACGCGACTCATTTCATTAATGTTGTTGTAAAAATGCGGGCTCAACCTGATCCAGTTCCTTCCGCAATGGCTTTTTCTCAATGAAGCAACTATTCCTGCGGCTTCGAGTCTCGAAAATATCGCGCCACTTTCGATGGATGCGTGCCTCGTCGTTAAGATCCCAGACCTCATAGGATCCCCAACTCTTGGCGAGAGAAATTCAAAGCCTGCCGCGCTGAGTTTGTCCTCCAAATAATCCCTGTTCTCCAAAATCCCGGATTGCACATTTTCCAAGCCGATCTCGAGAAGCATTTCGAGGCTGGCCTTCATCCCATACATGCCGGCGATATTTAAAACTCCAGGTTCATAGCGGCGGGCGGTCTCCTCAAAGGCAATTTCCTTTTGAGCGATAAAATCTGGGGATTTGACATTCCAAGCCCCAAGCAATGTCGGACGGCATTTTTCAAAATTCCTCCGCGCCACAAAAACGATTCCCATGGCCATGGGCCCAAGCATCCACTTATGAGCATCGGCACTGAGGAAATCAACGAACTCGACATCGAGTGGCGCTGCACCAAGGGTCTGTATGGCATCAAGCGAAAACAAGACGCCTTTCTCCCGAAGCATGCGGCCGATGGCTTCGACATTGATTCGGCGCCCGCTTAGGTAGTGACAGGATGCCAGCGCGACCAATTTAGTTTTCGGCGTCAGAGCGGATTCGACGAGTTCAGGAGTGATTGCCCCAGGCTGATCAGGATGAAGTTCCTTTGCAGCGATACCACGCGAAGCAAGCGCAGTCCACGGATACACATTCGCAGGGTAGTCGTCTCCGTAGTAAATAACCTCATCACCGGCCTGCCAATCGAGCCCATTTGCAAACAAGCTCAATCCAAGTGAAGTCGGCCCGAGCAGTGCGATTTCATCGGCATTTGCGCCAATGAGCTTCGCGCAGAGCGAGCGCGTTCGGGCGACATCCCGCAGGACCTCTCCAAATTCCTGATGCTTGTGACAACTCGCCTCCGCATGGGCTTTCATGGCATCCGCCGCTCGACGCGGGAGAATTGTCACACCGGCGTGGCCAAGAAAAATGCCGTTTTCGACAACAGGAAACTCCCGCCTGCGTTCAGCCTCGTCTTTGAAAAATCTCACTTTCTCGACTCCTCGGCTTCGTGGATAAGCGACCAGAAATCATTCGTCTTGGCGACCTCGCCGTCCTCTTCATCGATCGGAAGGTTAGAGCGAAAAAGAAAGTCGCGAATCGTGTTTTTGTGAAGCACCCGGTGAATCAAAAGCCCCTCGGGATGCTTCTCAAAATAAATCCGGTAATCCCTCGTCGATAGCGCAGCAACGAGCGTCCATCCCTCGAGACCTTTCCAAATTTCTCATCCTCTAGAGACTCTAGATCTCCGGGTAGAAACTGAAATTCCGCCAGCAGGTCCAGCTGCAAATCCTTTGGCAGCGCAGCCATCTCCGCAGCGCTGATTCGATTGAAAATCACTTGAAACACAACACCACACTACCCGCTTGGCATCCCTTTTTGGCAAGCAGGGAATTTCGATGCTGTGTTGCAAAACCACAACCAATCTGACTTAACTCTTCCTTTGCCCCTATGAGTCAAAACATCGAATCCCACCTCCAAGAAAAACGCATCTTCAAACCAGCCGCCGCTTTCTCAAAAAAAGCCGCAGTAAAAAGTTTCGCCGATTACAATAAACTCCACGCCGATTCTCTCAAGAATCCCGAGAAGTTTTGGGCCCGCGAAGCTTCCGAACTCGTCTGGCAAAAAAAGTGGAAAAAAGTTTTGGACTGGAAAGAGCCCTATGCCGAGTGGTTCGTCGGGGGGCAATTAAACGCCGCAGAAAACTGCCTCGACCGCCATCTCAATGGTCCTCGCCGCAACAAGGCAGCTATCATTTGGGAAGGCGAACCCGGTGAGCGCCGCACGCTGACCTATCACCAACTCCACCGAGAAGTCTGCATTTTCGGAAATATCCTCAAGCGCAATGGCGTCAAAAAGAGCGACCGCGTTTTGATCTACATGCCTCTTATTCCGGAGGCTGTAATCGCGATGTTAGCCTGCGCCCGCATTGGAGCGGTTCACACAGTTGTCTTCGGTGGATTCAGCAGTGAGAGCATCAAGGATCGCCTGGCGGACAGCGGTTCGAAAATTGTGGTGACAGCAGACGCCGGCTACCGCCGCGGTCAATGCGTCACCCTCAAGCAGAATGTCGACCACGCCCTCCAGGGAAACACAGAGGTCAAACGCGTCATCGTTGCCAAGCGCACCACGATGGATGTCCATATCGAAGAGGGGCGCGATGTCTGGTGGCATCGCGAGGCCGAATACGTCGATGCGAACTGCCCTGCCATCCCGCTCGACAGCGAGCATCCGCTCTTCATCCTTTACACAAGCGGATCCACTGGGAAACCGAAGGGCATTCTGCACACGACCGGCGGCTACATGACCGGCACGGCTGCCACGAGCAAATACATCTTCGACCTCAAAGAAGAGGATGTTTACTGGTGCACTGCCGATGTAGGCTGGATCACCGGGCACAGTTACCTCGTTTACGGCCCGCTCGCCAATGGAGCCACCTGTGTTCTTTACGAAGGCGCTCCGAATTGGCCTGAGCCTGATCGCTTTTGGAAAATCATCGAGGAACTCGGCGTGACGATCCTCTACACTGCGCCCACGGCTATCCGTGCGTTCATGAAATGGGGCGACGAGTGGCCGAAGAAACACGATCTCTCGTCCCTCCGACTTCTCGGCAGCGTTGGGGAACCCATCAATCCCGAAGCCTGGATGTGGTATCACAAACACATCGGCGCCGAGCGTTGTCCGATTGTTGATACCTGGTGGCAGACTGAGACTGGCATGATTCTCATTTCACCGTTGCCAGGTGCCACGCCTCTCAAACCAGGCACGGCCACGCTTCCTTTCTTCGGCGTCGATGCAGCGATCGTCGACGACAACGGCAAGGAAGTGAAGCACGGTGAAGGCGGCAAGCTTGTCATTCGCAAGCCTTGGCCAGCCATGCTTCGGACAATCTACGGAGACAAGCCGCGCTATAAAAAACAGTATTGGACCGAAGTCAAAGGCGCCTACTTCACGGGTGATGGTGCCCGCCGCGATAAGGATGGCTATTTCTGGATCGTCGGCCGAATCGATGATGTGTTGAATGTCGCCGGTCACCGACTCGGAACGGCCGAAGTCGAAAGCGCCTTGGTCGGTCATCCTTCTGTTGCCGAAGCGGCGGTTGTGGGGCGTCCTGATGAGATCAAAGGCCAAG
>JBIKUM010000591.1:0-5576 GCA_044347585.1 Terrimicrobiaceae bacterium | reverse complement strand
GGTGATTGATTGTGCTGCCTCTAACAAGGCCTTCGCCTTTTGTACTTCCATGGTTGCTTGCGCAAAGTCAGTATCGACCTCGTTTGAAAGTGCGGAGGAAACTGACAACTTCAGGTCATCTGTCCGCTGAACGGAGCGATCAACACGGGCTTGAGCCGCACCAACGCGAATTTGCTGTTGGATCATTTCCTCAGCAGCGGCACGAAATTCGTCAGACTTAATTATAGATTCTTGATTATTTGCCCTAATAGCTTGAGCATTTCCAGACTTTAAAGCGTTTACAAATCGATTCAGAACGCTTTCCTCGCCATAGACCATCTGGTCCACTGCTTCATTCAGCTTTTCGTTATCCGTAACCTTGTCCCACTCGATACCGGCAGAAGGGTTTAGCATTTCCAAACCAGCAAGGACGCCGATGGTGTTAATCGAAACCGGATCGACGCCCGCCGTACCCCCGTCAACAATCACCTTCAAATCTGAGGTATTAAATATCCGGTAGCCCGTAGCGTCAGCCCTGGACAGAATTTGCTTGAGCTCCTCTTGTAACACTACCGCTTGACTCGAAAGCGCTTTGAGTTGCTGCGTTCCAATTGAAGCATTCTGGGTCATAACATAGAGCTGATGGAAATCATCAAGAACTTTTCCAGCATCTCTTAATGCCGATTCTGTCTCAGACATTCTATTGGCTGCCGCCGACTGCAAGCGCCCAAGTGCGTCAAGTTGGGCCTCAGTTGTTCGCAGATCAACGGCCTTCCCCATGGTCAAGGGAGAGTCTGAGGCGCGCAGTAACTTCGTGCCGCCACTTAGCCTCACCTGCTCGTCGGCAAGTTGCCTTGCATGGCGCTGAATAGAGCTCAGGGATTCGTTAAATCGGTTAGCAATTGTGGTTCTCATCGTATTCCTTCCAATCGATCAAGTCTACCGACCGGTGGCATTTATCAATACATCAAACATTCGTTGTGCCGCCTGGATCACTGAACTGTTTGCCTGGTAAATCTGCTGAAAACGAAGTAAGTCAGTAGCTTCTTGATCCAGATCGACACCTGATATCTGCTCCCGTTGTTCATTGAGCGACTGATGAACTGCGGTAAAAGAAGCCTCTTCTGCACGCCATTTTGACAAATCACTACTGACCCCTGAAACCCAATCAGACCACTCTCTCATGAGATTAGATCGTCCCGATGCGACTTGCATAACGAATGACTGATCTACAGAGGATCCAGGTTCGGAGCTCTTAGACCACGGCACCATCAATCCCGTAGTCATGTTTGATCGAAGGGTTAGTGAAGGACGCAAGCTTCGCGCCAACAAGATATTTTCGCCCGGCTCTGCGTCAATGTTATTTGAGCCATCCACTCTGAACATGCCCGGATAAAAGGTATCGTTCTCGTCGTAGGCACCCAACGGTGCGAGGCTACCCCCATCGTCAATCCGCTTAGAAAACCACTCGTCCGCTGAGTCGCCGCTACCCTCAACTCTGGACGGATCTCCAAATCGAACATAAGAAAGTGCGAGTTCGTCTAGCCTTTGTAACCACAACTCTGCGCCTTCGGCGTAGCGCATTAAACCGCCAAACTCACCTCCCACAACGCCGCCGCCTCTAAGCGAACCAATCACAGTGAGTGAGTCATCACGGTTGCCCTCTCCGCGCGGAAGTGCTACGCGAATGAGTCCAGTCGGTAGTCCGTTAGTGTCACGTTCAACGGCAAGCCTGGCCGCCTGACCGCCCTCCACCAGCGAAATGCCGTCAAAACGAAGTGTTGCCTGGCCAAGGTTTGTTGTCTCGATATTCGCGCCTACTAGATCGGTAAGCTCCCCACTCAATCGATCACGCTCATCAAGAAGGTCTGCAGAGGGAAGCGGCTTACCGTAAGCTGTCGAGGCCTGAATCAACAGATTCACTCGAGACAGGGCCTCAGATTTATCGTTAATCGCATCGATAACGCCCGACATCTGGAAAAGAGCCTGACGACGAGTCTCTTCGATGGTTGCAGCGAGGTTACGAATCCGATCAGTAAGCTCTACGGACGTTGTCGCGAAGGCAGTTCTCGCTGTGCCTGACGCAGGATCAGCGGACAGGTCCGATGCTGCCGTGAAGAAACTATTAAAGACCTCGGTTAAACCGGTTGACTCGTCAACAAGCATACGGTCCATGATTTGCGCGGCATTATTCATCGTTGCCGCTTGCTTCACTTTGGCGTGATTGGCTAAATATTGCGAAGAAACAAGAGCAGAGTACGACCGAACTACCGAGTCGATGATAACGGTACCGCCCTGAACCAAAGGATTAGTCGAGGCGGAAATCATAAGAGGGTGAACTTCTCTGCGATGAAACCCCTCAACCGAAGCGCCTGAAACGTTAGTGGCAACGTTAGCCATTCCGGTCTGAGCGGTCTGAAGCCCTGCCAAACCCAAACTATTTATTGCTGTTATGCCTGTTCCCATGAGCCCTCTCAAAAACGCTTCTCTTTACTTTCTTCCACTCAAAACCATGAGGCCATTTGAAGGCACCCAATTCTTCTAAAACTGTCTAGCCTATCTCGAATTTACGGTCGAATCACGTGAGGGGTTAAGCGCTTTCGAAGCCGCTGCAAGACTTGAGACATTGCTCTCATTGACAGGATCTATTTGGGCACGCGATCGTTGGGCTTGGGCGATGAGTGACTCGACCTGTTTAGTTAGCCCTAAACCACCCGCCTTGACTAAATACCCTGCCAAAGAATCATCGGCGATTTCACGCCAGCCCGACTCGGACTCCTGCTGATCGCTAAGCCAGGAGGTTGACCGGGCATTCGACAAAAACTGCCGGATGAGCAAGGCTTCGAACTGCTCGGCAGCTTGCCTTGCTGACCTGTCAATACCGCCTTGACTGACACTAACTTTACTGCCGAGCGCGGCAACCCAAGGATCAAAAGCTGGGGGTGCAATCATCAGATCAGCTCCAATTCCGCCTTCAAAGCACCTGCTGCCTTCATCGCTTGAAGAATGGCCACCAGGTCTTGCGCATTAGCACCAAGAAGATTCAAGGCTCGAACGACTTCCTCAAGCGAAGCACCTCTCGGCAGAGCACCCAACGATCCGGATCCGATGTTGACATCCACGTTTGTTCGTTGGGTCGTGGCTGTCTGCCCTTGAGAAAGCGGTGCAGGCTGGCTTACTTGCGTGTCCCTACTAATTTTGACAGTGAGATTGCCGTGCGCGACCGCAACTGGGTCGAGTCGTACACCCTGATTCATCACGACCGACCCGGTCCTCGAATTAATAATGACCCTGGGAACCTCGTCAACCGAATCAACTGTTAAGGCTTCCAGATCAGCAACAAACCGGATCCTATCGAGTTGTGACTGAGGCAGGCGGACCTGAATGGCCCGACTGTCGAGGGGTACGGCGACGTTTGGACCAAAACGCCTGCTGATCGCTTCGACCACTTTTTGCATTTGACCAAAATCAGCACGATATAAGTCAACCTGCATCAAGTCTTCTTCAATACTCTGCGGGACCGCACGCTCAACTAATCCGCCTGCAGGGACACGGCCCACAGACTGATGGTTGACCAAGACCGCAGCCCCACCGCCGCCAGCGCCTGCACCCGGAACGAGTACAGAGCCTTGTGCCATGGCATAAACCTGGCCATCAGCCGCCCGCAGCGGGGTCAACAACAACATACCGCCCCTGAGCGTTTTGGCGTTTCCGATCGAAGACACTGAAACATCGAGGTTTTGCCCAGGTCTTGCAAAAGGAGGAAGCGTCGCTGTCACCATTACCGCTGCTGTGTTGCGAAGCTGCACCCGCTGGCCCTCAGGCATCTTCACACCGAGCGCCTGCAATAAGGAAAGGGTTGTTTGGAGGGTGAAGGGTGTTTGCGTTGTTTGGTCGCCCGATCCATCTAGACCGACCACCAATCCGTAGCCAATCAATTGGTTACTACGAACGCCAGCAATTGAACTGATATCTCTCAGCTTCGAGGCATGGACAAGCCCTGTCTGACAGAGCATGCAAAGCGGTAAAAGCATCACGAGCAAGGCGCGCAGCGTAATCGACTTCATGATCTTCCCTGCCTTAGAACGGCCAAACTTTCATCAGACCACGAGACAGCCAACCTGGGCGGGTCGCATCGTCGCCAATACCACGACCCCGGTACTCGAGCCTCGCGTCGGCCACTTGAGTCGAAAGAACAGAATTATTCGTGAGATCAGACGGATTAATAATGCCGGAGAAGCGGATGACTTCTTCCTCTGCACCGATCGCGATTTGCTTTTCACCTGAGACAACCAAATTACCGTTGCTAAGGACTTGGGTCACCATGACCATCAAAACGCCAGTGAAGGCGTTTCGGGCGCTTGAAGCGCCAGCACCCTGAAAGTCCATTTTGGCACCGGCATTAAGATTAGCACCCTTCAGGGCCTTACCGAGAGGACTTGTACCTGCAGCGCCGGGTTCGACCGTGAGCTCGACCGTCGAATCGCGAGATGCTTGATTGCCGATTGATCGGTTGGCTGCCGTGCTCTCCTTTAACACCACTTGCAGCACATCGCCCACTGCTCGGGCGCGTCGGTCCTCGAAAAGAGGTCTCGGCGCACCACTTCCAAGCGAGGCAGGGAACAGACTGCCCTGCGACGCGGGCGTAGCGGCCAAGGGCTTGGGACGAACCACTGGCGGCGCCGATTGAATGGTTTGGTTGGCTGTAGCGCATGCTGACAACACAATCGCCACCCCAAGCAAAGCCGCTAAGCGTGCGCGCCTCATGATCGATTAAACCTGGGCGAGGCGTTGTAGTACCTCGTCAGAGGCACGCACAACACGTGTGTTGACGTCGTAGCCACGTTGCGCCTGAATCATGTTGATTAATTCTTCTGCAACGCTAACGTTGGATTGCTCGACATAACCTTGCTTCAAGACGCCCAGTCCGTTCTGACCAGGCGTGCCTTGGGTTGGGCTTCCAGAGGCCACACTCTCAATATAAAGATTACCCCCAATCGACTCCAAGCCAGCCGGATTCACAAAATTGACGATTTGCAACTGACCAAGCTGCTGCGAGGTGCCATTGACTTTGGCGGTGATCTGACCAAACTCGGAAATCGTGACCGCTTCAGCGCCGTCCGGAATCGTAATGCCAGGCGCTACCACATAGCCAGCCATGTTGGTAAGCTGCCCCTGGTTGTCCTGTGTGAAGTTACCGTCGCGCGTGTAGGCAGCCACACCCGTGGGTAGGTTGATCTGGAAGTAACCGTTTCCATTGATGGCCACATCCAACCCATTGCCGGTTTGTGACATAGCGCCTTGATTCAAGACACGAGTTGTCCCAAGGATTCTGGCTCCACTACCGAATTGCAAACCCGTCGGCGATAAGGTTTGCTCTGAAGTCTGCGAACCTGGCGCTCTTACCGTCTGATAGAGCAGGTCTTCAAAGTTGGGCTTCACCCGCTTAAACGACACGGTTGAAGCATTAGCTAAGTTGTGCGCAATAACATCAAGATTGGCCTGGTTGACATCCATGCCGGTCTTAGCAACCCAAAGAGAACGGATCATTTACTAGCCTCTGCTTAAAGTCATAATCCCATTGGCAGAGCGCGCAT
>JBIKUM010000007.1:0-19630 GCA_044347585.1 Terrimicrobiaceae bacterium | reverse complement strand
CGGGAAGAGGTCGGTGAGGTAGTCGCGCAGGACATTGCCGGTCACGGAAATCGTGTCCTCGCCTTTGACGATGCGCTCGAGGCTGAATTGGCAGGCCTCGGCGGGCGGTAGAATGCGAATGTCGAGCCCGGTGGTGTCGTGGTCGGCGAGATATTTTTCCACCTTGGCGATGAGTTGGGCATCGTGGGCGCGCTTGGCGTCGAGCCAGAAAACGGCCGGGGAGCCAGTGGCGCGGGCGCGGCGCACGGCGAGTTTCACCCAGTCGCGGATGGCGGCATCCTTCGTTTGGCAGGCGCGCCAGATGTCTCCTGACTCCACGCTGTGTTCGATTAGCGTTTTGCCATCGGCATCCGTGATGCGCACGATGCCGTCAGCCGCGATTTCAAAAGTCTTGTTGTGGGATCCGTATTCCTCGGCAGCTTGGGCCATGAGACCCACATTTGGCACGGAGCCCATGGTCTTGGGATCGAGCGCGCCATTTTTCCGGCAGAATGAGATGACGGTTTCATACACCGGGGCGTAGCAACTGTCGGGAATGACGGCGAGCGTGTCCTGGGTTTTGCCCTCGGCGTTCCACATCTTGCCACCTTCGCGGATCATGGCCGGCATGGAGGCGTCAACAATGACATCGCTTGGCACATGCAGGTTGGTAATGCCTTTGTCGGAGTTCACCATGGCCAGAGCAGGGCGCGCGGCAAGGGTGGCTTTGATGTCGGCTTCGATCGCCGCTTTTTCATCGGCGGGGAGTTTTTGAATCTTGGCTGCGAGGTCGCCGAGGCCGTTGTTGAAATCAACGCCGATCTTTGTCAGCGCTGCGGAATGTTTTTTCAGGAAATCGCCGAGAAAAACCTTCACCGCGTGACCGAAGAGAATCGGGTCGGATACTTTCATCATGGTGGCCTTGAGGTGGAGCGAGAAAAGCACGCCGAGATCCTGCGCGGTGGCGATTTGCGTCGCGAGGAAGGCCTCGAGCGCCTTGCGGTTCATGAAGGGTGCGTCGAGAACTTCGCCGGCCTGGAGTTTTAGACCGTCCTTGAGCACGACAGGCGCTCCGCTGCTTGGCAGGAACTCGATCTTCGCTGTGGTGGCGGCGGGAATGGTCACGGATTTTTCATTCGAGAAAAAGTCGTTCGCTCCCATCGTGGCGACCCGGGTTTTGGAGTCCGGCGACCATGCGCCCATCTTGTGTGGGTGCTTGCGGGCATAGTCCTTCACGGCCTTGGGTGCGCGTCGGTCGGAATTTCCTTCGCGGAGGACGGGATTGACCGCGCTGCCTTTGACCTTGTCGTAGCGGGCCTTGATGTCCTTCTCGTCGTCGTTGGCTGGAACCTCGGGGTAGTCAGGCAGGGCGAAACCGCGTTTTTGGAGTTCGGAAATGGCGGCTTTCAGTTGCGGGATCGATGCGCTGATGTTTGGCAGCTTGATGATATTTGCTTCGGGTTGGAGCGTGAGTGCGCCGAGTTCGGCAAGGGCGTCTGCCGTTTTTTGATCCGCAGGCAACCGGTCCGCGAACACAGCCAAGATGCGTCCAGCGAGCGAAATATCCCGCATTTCCACTCCGATGCCGGCATGTTTGGTAAAGGCCTCGATAATCGGCAGCAGGGAATAAGTGGCGAGCAGAGGGGCCTCGTCGGTCTTCGTGTAGATGATGGTCGGTTGGGTAGGCATAAGAGAAAGGGGATTTATTAAAGGTTTTTTGCGTGGCCGGTCAAAGCAAAGGATGCGCGTCAGGGCGCCGGCGCAAGGGCGGAGCGCAGTTTCGAACCGGCGAGGTCAAGCAGGATGACCGCCGCGAGGATGCATGCCAGCACGGCGGCGAATTTGTCCCATTGATAGAATTCCTGATAGGTGTGCAGCCATGTGCCGATGCCGCCCGCGCCGACATAGCCGATGATCGCAGCGGAGCGGATGTTGTATTCCAGCATCCAGAGGGTGTGGCTCCAGATGAGTGGACGGGCGTGCGGCCAGATGCCGTATTGGAAGGCCTGAACGCGACTGGCGCCGGAGGCTCGGAGGGCATTTCCCACAGCGGGATCGGCGCTTTCGAAGGCGTCGCTGAAAAATTTCCCCAAATATCCGAGCGAGTAAATGGCTAGGGCTGCGACACCGGCTCCGGCATTAGCTCCCAAGACGGCGACAGTGATCAGCGCCCATACGAGACCAGGGATGGCGCGGATGATGTTGAGTAAAAACCGGGTGGCGGCGACCAGCGCGCGCGGAGCGGTTGTCTTCGAGGCTGCGACTGCGAGCGGGATGCCAATGAGGGAGGCTGCGAGCGTGGAGAGAACAGCGATTTGAAATGTCTCCCAAAGCGACGGGAGAATTTGGGGGAGAATGGAAAAATCCGGAGGCCAGAAGCGCGAGAGAAAACGGCTGAGGTTCGCGGCGTAGTCGAGGTCGCGACCGGAAGGTTTCAGCACGGGCAACGAGAAAAGTGCCGCGAGGAGAAGTAGCAAAAACGCCACGCGGGGGGCGTCGAGCTTTGGTCTCAAGAGTTGCCTCCTGCGGAGTAGTCCCACCCTCCCGCGCCACTCAGGCGGAGGGTGGCGTCTGAAAATTCGCCGGAGAGGGCTTTGTCATGGAGGGCGCAAAGCACGGTGCAGCCGGAGCTGGCGCATTCCTCCTTGAGCAGGCCGAGAACTTGGCGGGCGAGCTGGGGATCCAGACTCGAAACGGGTTCATCGGCGAGGACGCACTCGGGTTTGCTGATCAAGGCACGCGCGACGGCAACGCGCTGGCGCTCCCCGCCGGATATGTGGGCGACAGTTTTTTGTGAGAGGTGGCCGATGCCGAGTTTTTCGAGAAGTTCCATGGCGCGGCGCCGGTCCGAGCGGGCAAATCCGAAAAGTGTGCGCCAAGTCGAACGCTGTCCGAGAAGGCCGCAGAGGACATTTGTCTCGGCGGTGGCATTTGGCGTGAGTCGGAGGTGTTGAAAAACGAGGCCCAGTCGGCTGCAGAATCCCTTTGGCGAGTGTTCACCGTTTTCTTGGCAACTGTAGGTGACTTGTCCGGATGCCGGCTCAAGCATGCCGGCGAGGCAGGAAAGAAGGCTGGTCTTGCCGGCGCCGGATCCGCCTTCGATCGAAACGAAGGTGCCCCGTTCCACATTGAGGTCGAGATCGTGAAGCAGCGAACGGCCTTCCCGCTCCACGGCGAGATTTTTAATCCGAAGATGAGGCTTCGCTGTTTTCATTCTACTGGTTGGAGTCTTTGGCAAAGGCGAGGGCGTCCTCCACGGGTTGGAGGTGGGTCTTTGCATCGGCCTCGACAAGTTTCGAAGAGAAAACGGTGTCGCGGAGAGCGGGATTTTTTTCCGAGAAATCCAGCAGGGCTTTGCGAAGTTCCTGAGAGGCCTCAGGGCTGAGGCGGGATGCGGCGGCAATGACATGGGTGGGAACCGGGCCCTGCTTTGCGAGGATGCGGAGGCGGGATTTCTGCTCCGGCGTGAGATGCTTGTCCTTGTCGAAAACATAGTCGCTCACAGCGGCGGCCTCCGCCTCGCCTGCGAGCACGCGCTCGACGGCGCTCATGTAGCCGGTGCCGAACCAAACATTCCCTTCGCCGAAAAATTCCGTGGGGCTTTTCGCGATGAGATTTTGTTTTTTCAAATCCAAAAGGGGAACGAGATATCCGGAAGTGCTGGTGCGGCTGGCAAAAGCGACGGGTTTTCCGCGCAGGTCGGCAATGTGCTCGTAGGGGCGCTCCTTCAAGCATAGCCAGACGCTTTCGTAATACTTTCTGCCGTCAATTTCTCCCACCAACAACAAGCCCGCCGCGCCTGCCTCGCGGGCGTTTACCATGTCGGTAGCACTCAAATAGCCCAAGTCGATGGAGCCATTGGAGAGCCCTTCGATGATCACCGCTGCCGAGAGGGGAACGATGACTTTCACTGGTCGTCCAAGCGAGGCGCCGAGGGCCTTGGCAAGTGCCTCGCGTTCGGCAAGCATTTTGTCCGGATCCTTGTCGGGCTTGAGGGCCACAACGACCTCGGCGGGCATGGTCCCTCCGGCCCCGGCTGCCAAGGCAATAGGTGCTGCAAGACACACTAACAGCGCGATCAAAAACAGGCATAAGCAAAGGTTCGTAAGCAATCTCATCCGCTATTGAGATCGCATCTCATTCGCAATTTGCCAAGAGAATCTCTCTTTGCGCTTGAAATTCCTCTGCTCTGAAATGGTGCTCTTTGGGTGAGCTTGGATTTGCTCGGGAGAGAGAAATCAGCTCACTTTCTCCAGTAGGTAGTTTTTCAGGTCCGCGATGGCGATGCGCTCTTGTGACATCGAGTCGCGGTGGCGCAGGGTGACGGTATTTTCCTTTTCCGGGCCGTTTTCGCCGATGGTGTCGAAGTCGATCGTCACGCAGAATGGTGTTCCCGCTTCGTCTTGGCGGCGGTAGCGGCGACCGATGGCACCGGCTTCGTCGTAGAAGACATTCATGAGCGGTCGGAGCGAGGTGGCTATCTCCTTCGCCTTCTCCACGAGGGCTGGCTTGTTTTTGAGAAGCGGGAAGATGCCGCACTTGATGGGAGCCATGCGCGGGTGGAAACGCAGCACGGTGCGCGTCTCGGAGTTTCCTTTTTCGTCGGTGACCGTTTCCTCATCGAAGGCCTCGCAGAGGAGGGCGAGGGTGGTGCGGTCTACTCCGGCACTCGGTTCGACCACATGCGGAACGAAGCGCTCCTTGGTCGCCTCATCGAAGTAATCAAGCGGCTTGCCGGAGTGTTCGATGTGTTTTCCCAAATCGTAGTCTGTGCGGTAGGCGATGCCCTCGAGTTCGCTCACGCCGAAGGGGAATTCGTATTCCAGATCGTAGGTTTTCTTCGAGTAGAAGGCGCGCTCACCGTCCGGAATGTCTTTGATGTGGATTTTCGAGCGGGGAATGCCGATGTCCTCGTAAAATTTCAGGCGCTGTTCGAGCCAGTAGTCGGTGAGTTGCATTCCATCCTCTGGACGGCAGAAATACTCGATCTCCATTTGCTCAAATTCACGCGAGCGGAAGATGTAGTTGCGCGGGTTGATCTCGTTGCGAAAGGCTTTTCCGATCTGCGCGATGCCGAATGGCAGCTTCTGGCGCGAAGTATCGAGCACATTGCGGAAGTTCACAAAAATCGCCTGCGCGGTCTCGGGACGCAGATAAACGAGGTTGTCGTCGCTCTCAAGCGGGCCGGCATGGGATTTGAACATGAGGTTAAAATCGCGCGGTTCGGTGAGGTCGCGACTGCCGCATTGAGGACAGTATTTCTGACCATCTTTTTCGGGCAACTGGTCGGCGCGGTTGCGGGATTTGCAGACTCTGCAGTCCACCATCGGGTCGCTGAATGTCTCTTCGTGTCCCGAGGCCTTCCAGACGGCGCGGTTCATGATGATCGATCCGTCCATTCCCTCCATGTCGTCGCGCTCGCGCACATTGCGCCGCCACCAGAAGTCTTTCAGGTTTTTCTTCAACTCCACTCCGAGCGGGCCGTAGTCCCAGAAGCCGTTCAGGCCGCCGTAGATTTCGGAGGATTGGAAAATGAACCCGCGTCGCTTGCAGAGGCTGACGATTTTTTCCATTCGGGTGGCAGAAGCATCTTTGGACATAGGCGCGGAATGAAACCCGAGTCACGCAGTGGCGTCAACGCGGCAGTCGATGCGGGATTTTTTTGCGAGTGATGGAATTTTGCGCATCACGCGTCTTGCGCCGTGTGCATTTCAGTTTATCGTGACGGTCATGTTTGAGCTGACGCGCCGCGAGCAGACGCTGGTTGTGGGCTTTGTGTTCATTCTGGTGCTGGGCCTTGGTGTCCGGCACTGGAGGGAGTCGCACCCTGACAACGCAGCCATCGCTGCCGAGGCTCCGAAGACCAACTAATGCAGAACACAGGATTTCAAGAAGCCGTCGAAACGGTCTGCCAAGAAGATCGTCGTTACCACCCCGAAGCCTATGCCTTCCTCCGCGACTCGCTCGAGGCCACGATCAAGCGCCGCAAGAAGTCAAAAAAGGAGCCCGGACCCCATGTGGGTGCCGCTGAGCTGCTCGATGGCTTTCGTATTCACGCGCTGGGGGAATTCGGCCCGATGGCGCTCATGGTTTTGAATTACTGGGGCGTCATGGCCACGGCCGATGTCGGCCAGATGGTCTTCAACCTCGTCGAGGCTGGCATTTTTGGAAAGACTGATGAAGACACGACCGAGAGTTTTCGGGATGTGTTTGATTTCCGCGAAGCCTTTGTCGCGCCATTCCGTCCGTTGGCGGGCTCCGTGAACGGCGAGCCGCCCCTCAGTGTCGGATCCCTCCTATGAAACCACTTTTTTTAACTGCCGCCTTCGCCGCTGTGCTCTTCCTTATGCCTGATCAAATCCAAGCCAAAACCCCTGAAAGTCTGACACTCCCCGAATCCAAGGCCCAAGTCTTCTCTTACGAAAACGGCCTCACGCTCATCGTCGAGGAGGACCGCAGTGCTCCGGTGGCCAGTGTTCAAGCCTGGTGTGGCACGGGCAGTATTCACGAAGGCGAAAAAATGGGCGCGGGCCTTTCGCACATTCTGGAGCACATGCTTTTCAAGGGAACGGAAAAACGCCCGCCGGGTGAGATCGCCAAGCAGGTGCAAAATCGGGGTGGTTACATTAATGCCTACACTTCCTTTGACCGCACGGTCTACTGGATCGATGTCCCGAAAGAAGGCGCATCGGATGCCGTTGCGATCCTTGCCGATGCGATGCAGAATGCCACGCTTCCTGAGGAAGAATACACCAAGGAGCAAGAAGTCATCCGCCGTGAGTTTGCGATGGGATTCGATGATCCCGGTCGCCAGAGCTCGCAGCTCATGCTCGACACGGTTTTTACCACCAGCCCCTTCCGGCACCCGGTGATCGGCTACCTCGATGTTTACAACAAGCTCACTCGCGAGGATGTCCTGAACTATTACAAATCCCGCTATGTCCCGAACAATCTGACTTTCGTCGTGGTGGGGGATGTCGATGCCGCTGCGATCCGCAAGGAACTCGGCGAGCTTTTTGATTCCGCTCCCCGCAAGGCTCTCGAGCCCCTCTATGTGGCCACGGAGCCGCCTCAAATGGGGCGCCGCGAGATTCATGAGGAGTTCCCGACCGAGTTGTCGCGTCTTTCCATGTCTTGGCGTGTGCCCGGCGTGACGAATCCCGATTCGCCCGCATTGGAAATTCTCGGCGAAATCCTCGGCTCCGGTGCGAGTTCGCGCCTGAACCGTGAAGTCCGCGAGCGCAAACAAATCGCCCACAGCGCTGGTGCTGGCATGTTTTCACTCCAGTCTGAAGGCGTCTTTCTCATGCAGGCGGTGTCGGATCCCGACAAGCGCGAGGCCGCGGAGAAGGAATCCCTCGCCATTCTGGAAAACCTCAAAAAGAACGGCGTCACCGAGGCGGAGCTCGACCGCGCTCGCCGCTCGTTGCTGTCATCCCAGCTTCACGGCCTCACCACAGCGCGCGGCAAAGCCTCGGACCTCGGTTCGAACTGGATGCTCACCCGCAACCTGAATTTCACCCGCCACTATTTGGACCAGATTTCCAAAGTCACAGCGGCCGATGTGCAGCGCGTCGCCCGTGAATACCTCCGCGACGAGGCGCTCAATGTGACTTCCCTCAACCCTCCCGCCGCCAAAAAGGATGCCGCAGATGTTGCCGAAAACAAAGCGGGCGAAATCAAGAAATTCACCCTCTCCAATGGCTTGCGCCTCCTCGTGCGCGAGGATTCCCGCATTCCGCTTGTGGCCATGAGTGCCGTCTTCCGTGGCGGCCTCCTCGCTGAGACGAAGGAAACAAACGGCATCACCCGCCTCTACTCCCGCACGATCCTCAAGGGCACGAAAACTCGCACAGCTGAGCAACTCGCCGACGACATCGAAGGCGTGGGGGGCAGTATCGGGTCGGACAGCGGTAACAATTCCTTCACCGTGTCGGTGGATGTCATGCGGCCGGACCTGAAGCTCGGTGTCGATATCCTGGCTGATGTGCTTTTGAATCCCACCTTCCCCGAGCGCGAGATTGAATTGGAAAGGCGCACGCAGATCGCTGGCATCAAGGCTGACGAGGAGCAGGTCACCTCGGTGGCCCGCAATCTCGTTCGGGAAAATCTCTTCGGCACGCATCCCTACGCCCTGCGCAATCTCGGTTCGCCGGATTCCGTCTCCGGCATTAGCGCTGCGCAACTCCGCGAGTTCCACAAAAAATTCGCCTGCGCCGCGAATGCTGTGATCTCTGTCTTCGGTGATGTGAAGGCCGAAGAAGTGGTAAAACTCTTCGAGAAATCCTTTGCTGCGATGCCCAAAGGTGCGCTGGCCTTTGAGGATGTCGAAAAGCCCGCGCCTGTCTCAGGTCTGGCTCCCGCCACCGCACATCTCGACAAGAAACAGGCTGTCCTCATGCTCGGCTTCCAGGGAGCCTCGGTGCAGGACTCCGACCGCATCGCTCTGGAATTGATCAGCGAGGCCTCCAGCGATCTTGGCTCACGCTTCTTCAATCGCATTCGTGAGCAAATGGGCCTCGCCTACTTCGTCGGAGCCGCTCAGTTCTGCGGTCTCGCGCCCGGCGCCTTTCTGTTCTACCTCGGCACCGATCCCCAAAAAATCGAACCCGTTACCAAGGAAATGCGCTCCGAGATTCAGGACCTCGCGACAAACGGCCTTACCGAAGAAGAACTTACCCGCGCCCGTGCCAAGCTCCTCGGTGGCGAAGCGATCCGTAACCAAAGCAACAGCGCCTTCGGTGCCGCCGTCGCCGTCGATGAACTTATGGGCCTCGGAGTCGATGCCCATAAACGCCGCAAGGAGGAGATCGAAAAAATCACCCTCGACGACACACGCCGCGTCGCCGCAAAGTATTTTAACTCGGATTCCCGAGTTGAAGCCACCGTCCTTCCACCCGTTAAAAAATCATCCACCAACTAAAAAAACCATGCCCGAAGTCCAATCCGCCACCCACTCCGGTGAAATGACCCAGCGTTTCATCGAACTCGTTATGATGCAGGCCCAGCAGGCCGCCATGTTTCTCGGCCATGTGCCGAATCCCCAGACTGGCAAACCCGAAGTGAACCTCGAGTTCGCCCGCATGTTCATCGACCAAATCGAAATGCTTCAGGAAAAAACCCGTGGCAACCTCAGCAATGAAGAAACCCAGATGCTCACCAGCGTCCTTTCCGACCTGCGCCTCGCCTTCCTCCAGGCCTCCAAAAATCCCGCCCCCGCACCGAGTCAACCCGCCGCGCCAGCAGTTGAAGCAGCGCCCACGCAGGTCGCTGCGGCAGCGGAGCCCGAATCCGAGTCGCGCAAGCGTTTCAGCAAAAGCTACGGATCGTAATTGATCATTCCCTCGCTTCTTGCCCTCAATCCCAAACCTAAAAACCATCACCCATGCCATACTTCCCTGAAGTCCCAAAAATCGCCTACGAAGGCCCGAAGTCGAAAAATCCTTTCGCCTTCAAACACTACAACCCCGACGAACTCGTCGAGGGCAAATCCATGCGCGAGCACCTGCGTTTTGCGGCAGCCTATTGGCATGTCATGCGCAACCCTCTCGCCGATCCCTTCGGCGGTGGCACGGCCCTTATGCCGTGGGATGACGGCACGAACTCTGTGGCCAATGCCCAGAAGCGCGTGCGTGTGTTTTTTGAATTCCTCGAAAAAATCGATATCGATTTCTACTGCTTCCACGACCGCGATGTCGCGCCCGAGTGCGACACGCTCGCCGAGTCCCACGCTGCATTGGATGCCGTGGCCGGAACCCTTGCCGAGGAGCAGCAGCGCACTGGCAAGAAGCTCCTCTGGGGCACGGCCTGCCTGTTTGCGCATCCGCGCTTCGCCCAAGGTGGAGCCACCACGCCGAGCCTGCCCGTCTTCGCCCACGCCGCAGCTCAGGTGAAAAAAGCCATCTCCGTCACCAAGGAACTCGGCGGCGGCGGCTATGTTTTCTGGGGTGGTCGCGAAGGCTACTCGTCGCTTTGGAACACCGACATGAAGCACGAACTCGACCAACTCGCCGCCTTCCTGCACATGGCGGTCGCTTGGAAGAAGGAAATCGGCTTCACCGGCAAGTTCTGGATCGAACCGAAACCCCGCGAACCTTCGACTCATCAATACGACTCGGATTCCGCCGCCTGCTTCAACTTCCTGCGCGAATACGGACTCTTCGACGAATTCGAACTCAACATCGAAACCAACCACGCCACCCTCGCGGGCCACACGATGCGGCATGAATTGACTGTCGCCGCCAATGCGGGCCGCCTCGGCTCGATCGACGCCAACCGTGGCGACGAACTCATCGGCTGGGACACCGACCAGTTCCCGACCAACATCTACCTCGCCGCCGAAGTCATGCTCGTCGTTCTCGGTATGGGCGGCTTCAAGGAAGGTGGACTCAACTTCGACGCCAAGCGCCGCCGCGAATCCCACCACCCCGCCGACCTCTTCCACGCCCACATCGGCGGCATGGATGCCTTCGCGCGCGGACTCAAGATCGCTGCAGCCATCCGGGCTGACGGCCGCATCGAGGAATTCGTGAAAAACCGCTACGCCTCGTGGAACTCCGATCTCGGAAAGAAAATCCTCGCCGGCAAGGCATCGTTCGCCGAACTCGAAAAGCTCGCGCTCTCGCAGCCTGCGCCTGCACTCGAAAGCGGTGGTCAGGAATACCTCGAAAACATCCTGAACGAACTCCTGTGATCACCCTCGGCATCGACTGCGGCACGCAGAGCCTGAAAACGGTCGCGCTCGACGGCGACTCGGGCAAAGTCGTCGCTTCCGCCAGCAAAGCCTACGGCTTGGTGGAGGGACTGCCCGCCGGCCACCTCGAGCAGGATCCCGCCATCTGGTGGGATGCCCTCGAGGAGACCGTGCAAAAAGTCCTCGCCGACCTCGGCCCACGCAAAGTCGAGGTTGTAGGCATCGGCGTTTCCGGTCAGCAACACGGCTTCGTGCCGCTCGATGCCAATCACCAAGTCATCCGCCCCGCCAAGCTCTGGTGCGATACCTCCACAGCCGCGCAGTGCGACGAAATCCGCGCTAAACTCGGTGGACGCGAAAAAACAATCGCCCTCGCTGGAAATGACATCCTGCCTGGTTTCACCGCGCCAAAGATTCTTTGGCTCAAGCAAAACGAGCCCGCAAATTTCGCCAAGCTCGCCCATGTCGCCCTGCCGCATGATTTCCTGAACCTCCGACTCACCGGCATTCTGCGCATGGAGTTCGGCGATGCCTCCGGCACCGCCCTCCTCGATGTCCGCTCACGCCAGTGGAGCAAGGAAGTCTGCGCCGCCCTCGACGAGAATCTCATCACCAAACTCCCGCCAGTCGGTTCCTCCACCGAACCTGTCGGAAAAGTCCTCCCCGCCCTCGCCACCGCATGGGGCCTCTCGCTGGATGTCATCATCAGCGCCGGGGGAGGGGACAACATGATGGCCGCCATCGGCACGGGAAACATCCGCCCCGGCACAGTCACAGCGAGCCTTGGGACCAGCGGAACGATTTTCGCCTGCGCCCCGCAGCCTGTCATCGATGCTCAGGGCGAAATCGCCGCATTCTGCGACAGCGCCGACCACTGGATGCCGCTCCTCTGCACGATGAATGTCACCGTTGGCACAGAGGCCTTCCGCAACCTCTTCGGTTGGGATCACGAGCGCATGGATCGGGAAGTCTCATCCGTTCCCGCAGGAGCCGATGGCCTGATCTTCCTGCCCTACCTCCAAGGTGAGCGAACGCCGAACCTGCCCGAGGGCTGCGGCGTCCTGCACGGCATGAACACCTCGAATCTCACATCCGCCCATATGGCCCGTGCCGCGATGGAAGGCGTCACACTCGGCATGGCTTACGGACTCCGCCGCATGGAATCCCTTGGCCTCAAACCCTCCGAAATCCGCCTCACCGGCGGCGGAAGCAAAAGCCCCGCCTGGCGCCAAATTCTCGCCGACATCTTCGGCTATCCCGTCGTCACCATGCAAAGCGCGGAAGGAGCCGCGCTCGGCGCCGCCATCCAAGCCCTCGCCGCAGCCACTCCTAACGAATCCCTCGAAAAACTCTCCGACCGCTGCGCACCAGTTGCTGCTGAGTCCAGATTGGAGTCGCGTCGTGATTTCAACTACCCAGCGCTCCTCGACCGCCAAAATCAGCTCAGGCACCAAATCTTCGGATAGCCTTGCTTTCAGGCCTTCTCGATCGCCAAAACTTCGGCCAGATTGACTTTATGCCCGCTTTGCACGGATTGGGTCGCCAGTCGCAGCAGTGCAACAGCTCGCCCTGGGGAAGAATTTTCCCAGAGTGAAGCAATAGTCATTAGTGCGCGGATTCTCACCCGGATTGGATCGTATGCCGGGATGCGTGAATGGGACGGCGTTTGGAAGACCCGATGGACAAAAGCCATTCCCTTGTGTGTATCGCCAAGACTGATCTCCGCTTGTCCCCGAAGAAGAAGTAATTCCGGATGCCATTCCGCTTCGGAGTGCGCTGGTTGAATGGCGCGGATTTCTTGAAATCTTTTCAAGTCCGCAAGACAAGTGGCGCGGCGGACCAGTGAGGCCTCGTGGACCGCTTCGCCGGGAAGGGTGGTTTGCGAACATTGAATATAGGCCGCAAGGGCTTCATCAGGGCGGTTCAGGTCAAGAAGAGCACCTCCCGTGAGGAACCATACCATCGGATGCACCGCATCGCTGGCTTGGGTCATTTTTTCTAAAATCCGAAGATTGCGCGCTTGCTTGGCGGCATTCACTTCAGGACTTGAGTAGCCGGTATGAATGATTTCGATACTGGTGTCTACCACCGGAATACCCGCCCTCTGCAGGCTGGTTGCGACTTGTTCGTGAACAGGCCATTCATATCGCACGCGTGGATCATTCGGGAAAAGCCGCACAATCAGGCCGGATGTGCCCGTGCGGCCATCGTCGGAGCTGCTTTTATTCAAGAGCTGATAGGCGCAGTGAGGAGCGGCGTCATTTGATGTCAGCACCCGAATCTCTTCAACACTGGCCGGAGGCAGATATTCATCCGCGTCCAGAGCAAGAATCCATCGACCTTTGGCAACCTCAAGAGCCTTGTTCCGGGCGGCGCTGAAGTCATCGATCCATGGGAAATTCAAGACCTCTGCTCCGCAGGCGATTGAGATATCTCTCGTTTTGTCCGTGGAGCCCGTATCAACAACGATCATCTCCGCATCGAGTCCTGATGCGGATTTAAGACATCTTTCGATGTGCGTTTCCTCATCCCGCGCGATGAGAGCGAGAGTGATGTTCGGGCCGCTGGAATCCATATCCTCATTATGACTCCGCTACCTCTCCGAATCCATATTTCTGAGGTGATCGAAAAAAATTTCTAAAGTCGATCAAGCCATGCGCCGATGTGTTAACCAACGGAGGTAATCTCTCCCAGTGAGGTCGAACACTGAACAAAAGCGGCCCGACAGCGAGACGGACTTCGCACCACAGAAAGACAAAGGATATGTCAGTCGTAATCAACACCAATTCAGCAGCCACATCAGCAGCCTACAACCTTAGCAACACCAATGTGAATCTCCAGAGAAGCCTCAACCGCCTTTCCAGTGGTTCACGCATCAACTCATCCTATGACGACGCCGGCGGTCTCGCTGTGTCGATGAAGCTCAGCGCTTCGATTCGCCGCACCGATGCCACCTTGGCAAATGTCAATAATTCAATCGCCTTCCTTCAAACACAGGACGGAGTCATCAAAACAGCAGATAAAATCCTCAACCGCATGTCGGAACTCGCCACACTTGCTCAAGATGTGACGAAGTCCACCAGCGACCTCGCCCTCTACAATACAGAACTGTCCCAATTGAAAGGCCAGCTCAACTTGATGTTGAGTGAAGAGTTCAACGGCATCAGCCTGTTCAGCACAGGTGCAAATGCATCCACAGACACCGCTGCTTTTGATGATGATGCAACCCTCACAGTTGTGACCTCACACGATGGAAACCAAACAGTTGGTATCACTCAGGTCGACTTGAATCAGATCGTGTTTGATATCACCAACACTGCTTCGGCAAGCAGTTACATGGATATCAGCACAACTGTCAAAGCTCAGGATGCAGTGGAAGATATCCAGACAGCGATCCAGAAACTCGCCACAATCCGTGCCAACAACGGAGCTGAGCAGTCCCGCCTGACCTTCGCCGCGGACATGCTCGCAGTGAATAAGACGAACCTCGAAGCCGCCAACAGCCGCATCCTCGATGTGGATGTTGCCGACGAGAGCACGAAACTCGCCCGCTACAACATCCTGCAGCAGGCCGGCACGGCGATGCTCGCCCAGGCGAACCAGTCGACCCAGTCGATTCTTCGACTGATCAGCTAAGGCTGACTGTAAGTTAAGATTGATATCAAATGATTCAGAGGCTCTCCCGCGAGGGAGAGCCTCTTGTTTTTTCTAAAAAACCTTTGCCCCGCATGGTGGCGGACTGGTTGATTGGTAGCATCGATGGATGACTCGAAGTTTGAGCTTGTGGACAATGCCCGCGTGGGGCTTCAGCACTTTTCGCTGGAGAGGTTGAAGACCATTGCCCCGACCTTCCGCGAGAGGTCTGCTCAGAGATTGGCTTGTGTGGAATTGATCGCCGAGAAGGAGCGTGAACTGGCGCGGTTACAAATGGGCGCTGTCTCTCGCAAAGCTTCTCTGGCATTGGTTCTGGCGACTATTGCGGTCGCCTGGCCTCTCCTTGTGTTGGCGGCTTGGATTTACTTTCAGCCTCTTTTGAAAAAGCCGGAGCCGGCTCCAGTCAAGCCAATCACTGTTGTCCGTCCACTGCCCTCTCCAATATCAACCCCTGAGCCTGCCGAACCCGATTCCACTCCGGAGCCTTTGCCGGCGGTGCTTGGCGAGTTGCCGGCTACGCCTGGCGGGGGCTAAAGAGCTCGTGGGCTAGGACGCTCAGGCAATAAATCGCGGCTGTTTCAGTCCGCAGAATGATTGGGCCGAGTGTCACAGGTTGGCATCCGTGGCTCTTCGCAAGGGCGATTTCCGCAGGGGTAAAGTCCCCCTCCGGGCCGACAAAAATGGTTACCCGTTTGGGAGCCTTTCCGTATTCGGCAAGGACGGTCTTGATGGGCCTCGCGTCGGGTTGCAGGGAGGCGATGAGATGTAGGTCTCCTTTGTCCAAGCGCTCGGCAAAGGTTTTTGGTGAGATCGGATCGGCGACTTCCGGCAGATGGTTTTGTCCACACTGCTTGCAGGCCTCCAAGGCGATAGCGCTCCACTTTTCGCGCTTCTTGGTGGCTTCACTCGAGTCGATCTGAACGATCGTTCTGTCCGAGAGCAGCGGGACGATGCGCGCCGCGCCGAGTTCCACGGCTTTCTGCACGATGAGATCCATGTTTTTCCCCTTGGGCACGGCCTGCGCAAGGGTGATGGCACAGGGCGGTGGAGGGGTTGTTGCGGTGGAAGAGATTTTTAACTTTGCCTTGGATCCAGCGGTGGCAGCTATCAAGGCTTGGCCTTCACGACCAAACCCGTCGAAGACCGTAACGCGATCTCCCTCCGAGAGGCGGAGGACATTGAGGCAATGGTGGGATTCCTCCGCATCGAGTGTGGCGGATTCCCAGTTTTCAGGACGGAGATAAAAGCGGTGCATATTTTTTGAAAATGTATTCGCGCAGGGCTTCGTGCCAGTGGCGAGGCGTGATGCCGGTCGCGTCTGCGAGCTTGCGCGTGGAGAGAATCGAAAAAACGGGGCGCGGTGCAATGAATTGTTTCATGTCCGCAAGCCGGATTGGTTCAACGCGCGAGGTTCTAAGCGCCAAGCCGGCCTCCGAGGCGAATTCGAGAGTCTTTGCTCCGTATTCCTGCCACGAGCATTCGCCACTGTTGCAGGCGTGGTAGAGCCCTCCCGCAAGCGAGGGATCAAAAAAAACCTCGAGCCACTTGGCTGTGTCTTCGGCCGAGGTGGGGCAGGAGATTTTATCTGCGATTGCCTCCACCCGCTCGTCGCGAAGCGCGCGTTCGATGAGCGAATCCGGGAAGGCAGGTTTCGATTGGCCGAAAACCCAGGAAACCCTCACGACCATGTGCTGCGGACTACGGGCGAGCACTTGCTCTTCGCCCTCCCGCTTTGTGGCTCCATACCAACCAAGAGGCGAGGGGAGATCCTCCTCCGTGTAGGCCGTGCGTTTTGTGCCGTCGAAAACATAGTCCGTGCTGAAATGAATCAACCGGGCCCCGCGCTGCGATGCGCAGTCAGCCATGATCCCCGGCGCAAGGGCATTAACAGTCCGCGCCTCTTCGCGGGCAGTCTCGCAGCGGTCCACATTCGTCAAGCCCGTGCCATTCACAAGCACATCGAACTCGCGATGGTCGAGCAACCTTCGGAGGGAATCCAAATCCGCCACATCCAACGAAGGGCGGGCAAGGCCGGACACTTCGTGCGTTGAAGCCCATGTGGACATCAGCGAGGCGGCGAGCCTGCCGCGCGAACCAAGAATCAAAATACGACGCTTCTTTTCAGACATGCAAAAAATTCAACTCCGGCATTTTTATTCTTGCAAAAAAGATTTGTCCCTTCATTTTACACAACCCTTATTCAATAGGAAAAATTTATGGCATACGCAGTCATCCAAACAGGCGGGAAACAATACCGCGTTGAATCCGGCAATGAGATCGAGGTCGAGAAACTCGACATCGAACCCGGCGCGGCTCTTGAAATCTCAGAAGTCCTGCTCGTCTCGGACGGTGGCAATCTTCATGTTGGCGCGCCCTTCGTCGCTGGCGCTTCGGTGAAAGCAACCGTGGTCGATCAATTCAAAGACGACAAGGTCATCGCTTTCAAATTCCGCCGCCGCAAAGGCTATCACCGCACGGTCGGCCATCGCCGCCGTCTCACCACACTCAAAATCGAATCCATCTCAACAAAGTAACTTTTTATGGCCCATAAAAAAGGACAAGGCAGCGTCAAAAACGGACGCGATAGTATCAGCAAACGCCTCGGCGTAAAAAAATTCGGCGGCGAGTCCGTCATCGCCGGCAACATCATCCTCCGCCAGCGTGGCACAAAGTTCGAGCCGGGCAGCAATGTCGGTCTCGGTCGTGATTACACGATCTGGGCCCTTGTGGACGGTCATGTTAAATTCGACCGCAACGGCCGCCGCGTGAATGTGGTGCCGGTTTCTGCAAACTAACCCGCCTTACAATCAGTCAATTTGATAACGCGCCGACTCGTTCGGCGCGTTTTTCTTTTTTCAGGAAACCTTCCCTCGCCCCTTTGCCCAATTAGCTCGCAAGCCGCGTCCCCCCAAGCATAGTATCAATACCATGGACAGCAGATTGGATGAGATCGCGAAGGGAATTCTTGCCTCTTACGAAGAGGTGGGTGGGTTGAACAATACGGATCGCCACAATCTTCCATCCAAACGCGCGTTGGACAACCTCTGCGAACAGTTGCTCCAATTTTTGTTTCCTGGATTTCATGACGAGCGACCGATTCATAAAAACGAATTGGCGCTGATCACCGGCGAACGCCTCCGCGCCTTGGCGGTGCAGTTTGAAGACCAGATTGGGAAAAGCCTTTTGCTCACAAATCCCGAAGCCCCGGCATCGCTCGCAAACGAAGTGCTCATGCGGTTTCTCGGGAGTCTTCCCGAGGTGAGGGAATTGTTGAGGACCGATATTCTCGCTGCCTACGAGGGCGATCCAGCCGCCGTGAGCAGTGAGGAGATCATTCTTTCCTACCCTTTTCTCGAAGCCATCGCCATCCAGCGCTGCGCCCATGTGCTCTACCGCGAAAGCGTGCCTCTTCTGCCACGCATGATGACCGAGTGGGCCCACACACGCACCGGCATCGATATCCATCCCGGCGCGGAGATCGGGGAGTATTTTTTCATCGATCATGGCACTGGCGTGGTCATTGGGGAAACCTGCCGCATCGGAAAACGGGTCAAGCTCTACCATGGAGTGACCCTCGGAGCCCGCAGCTTTGCCAAGGATGATTCCGGCCAAATTGTAAAGGGGGGTAAACGCCATCCCGAGGTTGGCGACCGCGTCACAATCTACCCAAATTCCACAATTTTGGGTGGAGAGACTTTGATTGGTGATCGTAGCACCATCGGCGCCAATGTTTTCCTCATGCAGAGCGTTCCGTCCGACTCGCTGGTGGTTTACGAGGAGAAACAATTGCGTATCCTTAATAAATCCAAACGCACCGCATCCGAGGAAATCGAATGGTTTATTTAGATCACAACGCCACCACACCCCTGGCCCCCGAGGCCAAGGAGGCCATGTTGCCTTTTCTTGACGGGGAGTATGGAAATCCCTCGTCCATACACTCGGCCGGACGGCGTGCTAGGGCGGCGGTGGATGATGCGCGCGACCGCATGGCCTCGTTGCTTGGAGCCAAAGCCCATGAGATCATTTTCACAGGCGGCGGCACGGAATCCTGCAATCTTGGGCTTATCGGCATCGCCCGCGCCCATGCTGTGCGAGGCAAACACATCATCATCTCCGCTGTGGAGCATCATGCCGTCCTCCACGCTGCCGAGCATTTGCAGCATTTTGAAGGTTTCGAAGTCACCTTGCTCCCGGTGGATTCCGCCGGAGTGGTCGATCCCGCGCTTCTCGCCCGCCTGATTCGAAAGGAGACGACCGTTGTCTCCATCATGCATGCCAACAACGAGACCGGAGCCATCCAACCGCTTGAGGAAATTGCCGCTGTCTGTGCCGAGCGTGGCGTGTTTTTTCATACCGATGCCGTCCAGACATTCGGAAAAATCCCTGTCGGGACCGCGTTGCCCGGCCTCTCGGCGGTTTCGATTGCCGCCCACAAGTTCTATGGTCCCAAGGGCGTGGGCGCACTCTATCTTCGCGCCGGCATCGCGCTTTCGCGCACGGCCTATGGTGGATCGCATGAAAACTCCCGCCGTCCGGGAACGGAAAATGTCGCCGCCATCGTAGGAATGGCCGCCGCCGCCGAGACTGCCATTTCCCGCGCCGCAGAGGATGCCGAGCGTCTCGCCCCGCTTCGTGAGAGGCTCTGGGAGGGGATTCGTTCCGCTTGTCCACAAGCCATTCGAAATGGCGACCCCGCCCGCTCCCTTGCCAATACTCTGAATGTAAGCTTCCCGGGAGCCGATGGGGAATCGCTTTTGATGGGGCTTGATCTGGAAGGCGTCTGCGTCTCCAGCGGTTCCGCTTGCATGGTCGGCTCAATTCAGGCGTCGCATGTTCTCATCGCCATGGGAGTGGATTCACGGACGGCATTAGCCACTGTGCGTTTTTCCATGGGACATTCCACAACGGAAGAGTCCATCGATCTGGCCGCCGCCGCCGTGGGACGGGTGGCAAAACTTCAACCTGCCCTGGCTGCGTGAAATACAAACAACTCGTCATGGATTTCGGTCGTTCAGTCATGAGGCGCGTTCGCTCCTCGCCGGATGATCTTGCTGTTCCGAGGCGGAAGACCCGTCTGCGTCATGATCCGTTGCTCGAGGATTTTGCAAACCAGCTTCTCAAGTCAGTTGGATGCCGCCATCTCCAAGTTCGCGTCTTCTGGAACCCCGGGCTCCGCACCACGGCGGGCCTGGCCGTCTGGAGCGATCGCATGGTGGTTTTGAATCCGAAGCTCTTGGAGGTTTCTGCCGCAGAGGTTCAACGCACATTGCGCCACGAGTTGGCTCATCTTCTGGCGAAGCACCG
>JBIKUM010000208.1:0-5597 GCA_044347585.1 Terrimicrobiaceae bacterium | reverse complement strand
TCCTTTTTGGAGACTCCCATCAATTCCGGCAGGTGCGCCTCGGCACCCTGCGTGACGCGACATCCATCGACCGGAATGCATGTGATCTCTCCTCTCGCCGACTCGCCACGCATCAACGCAGCCCAAGTCGTGGGCGCATCGTCACCGAGTGGCGACACGCAGCCCCAACCTGTAATGACGACATCCTCGCGTGAATTCACCTCGCCAAATTAGCCGCCCCTCGCGGCAGGTGGAAACGCCAAATTCGTTCAAGGGATTGCGATTTTCACAAGATGCCTCCTAGCCAGATTCCGCGCGGCAGCGCGATTGTTCCCTCAAAGGTAGGGATGGCGCGCCGTCGCCGTCCGATTTTTTGCGGCGAGAGCCGCCTTTGTATCCAGAAACGGCGCGTTCGCGCCTGAAGCTTGGGACCCCGGCGGCGCGGCGTCCCTACCAATATTACGAGGTGCTGCCGCACCAAGGCCTGCGCTGCCGCGCCTTTCACCCTAACCCAACTCGGGGCGGGCGAGTTGGCGGCTGAGGGTTATCCGCCCTTTTGCCACGGCGCGCGGGCCGGTGGTTATTTCAAATTCGAATTGGGCGAGCGGACCGAGTTCCCTCACAAGGGTGGTCGTGGTGGTCAGAGTCTCGTTCGGGAGCGCTGCGCTTTGGATGCGCATGGCATCAATCGAAGCCACGAACAAGGCCGCATCGGGCTCCCCACAACCCTGCATCCACAGCGCTCCTGCGGTTTGCGCGGCGAATTCCATGAGCAGTGCAGCGGGGGCGATCGGATGGCCGGGGAAGTGGTCTTTGAAAAACCAGAGATCCGGATCGAGATGCCAGGTGCCGATGCCCTTCGTATCGCGGCATTCAAAAGTATCCAAAAAACGGAATCCCGGCCCGTGCGGAGTGAGTGGTCTGTTCATTTTTCGAGTCGTGAGTAGTGGTGCCATTGCTCGGGGGCGCGCGCGAAGAGCGGAACGAGTCCTTCCTTTGCGAGCCTGGTCGTGAAGTGTTCCAGCGTGGCCTCGCGTCCCTCGGGCAACCACTGCGGGCGCAGCGGTGCAGAGGCTTCGATGGTGAATTGGCCATTCGGCTGGCGCCAAATGCCGGCGGCAATGATGGGCGCGCCGGAGAGGAGCGAAAGCAGGACTGGAGCGGTGGAGAAGGGAATGCGGCCGTGCGGAAGATCGACATCCACCGTATTGGAGTCGAAGGGACGGTCGCTGAGCAGGGCGATCATCGCGCCGCTTCGCAGCTTGCGCGTTATTTCCACAGCGGAGAAGGCGTCGTTCCCGACCACCACGGTTTCAACGCCCCAGCGTTTGCGGAAGTCGGCCCGCCAACGCGTGAGCTCGGTTGTCGGCTCGGGCAGTGTGAGTGTGGTCATGGGATAGCCCATCTGGGACATCACAAGACCCCCGAGTTCAAAAAAACCAAAGTGGCCTGTAACGAAAAGGCAGCCCTTTCCGTCACTGCGTGCGTCTTCGATATGTTCGATGCCTTTTTTTGATCCGAGCATTTCCAGTGCGGCGCCGGTATCGCTCACACCCAGTTCCGCATACTCGCGGAAGTTCAGCGCCTGATGGATGCACACCCGCGCAGCGTTTGCCCATGTCGCTTTCCTCGGATTCAGTAGGGCGATGTTTGCCTGAATTTCGCGAAGCACTTTGGGATGTGTGAGTGCATAGCCGGTGCCGATGAGGCGGGCGACCCACATGCTGAGAGACCTCCCGACAAGACGCCGTGCTGAAATCGCAAGTTCAAAGGCATGCGGACGGTAGAGCGCTTTGTAAAACTTGGCCTCGCGGTAATCCTTGCCACGCCTCGTGCGCAAAGCCGCAGTCAGAAGCGCCAACAAACCTGAGAAAATCAAAACATGTTTGAGTCGCATTAGTCGAAAAGGCGTCTATCGCGGCGCAAACTTGGGCGACTACGGTGCGGCAAGCCGCACGTTGATCCAGTCGCGGAGCACGCCGAGGCTTTGCAGGGCATCCCGCGCCGTGGTGGCATCGCCAATCGAAATCCCGTATTTTTTTTCCACGGCGATGATGATTTGCAAGGCGTCCAAAGAGTCCAACCCGAGGCCCTCGGCGCCGAATAGAGGCGTGTCCTCGGAAATAGTGGCGACATCAATTTTAAGCATTACATTCTCGACCAGCATGGAGCGGAGGATGTCAACGGATGTTTCTCTTTCCATGGGGTCAGGCGTGGGTGGAGAGGTGGGGAGTGTGAACCTCAATCTGATCCTGCATCCAGCCTGTCTGTGAATATATAACCATCTGCTTTCAGCGTATTCAGAAGCTCAGAAAGTGTGCAAGCCCGCTCTCCTGCTTGCATGCTGCGCAGGTGGCTTTCGTGAAGCAGGACGATACCACCGGGCGTTGCGCTTTGGCGGATGCGGTGCACCACGCGGCCGGGGTCATGTGCTATGCCATCATGTCCCGTGGCGGACCAGCCTATCATCTTCAGCCCGCACGACTCTGCCGCGAGATGCACAAAGGGATTGGCCATGCCCACGGGCGTGCGGAATTGATAGGGCGCTTTTCCGGTTGCCTCACGAATCGCCAGAGAGCACCGCTCGATCTCCTGCATCGCACGGCGGGGTCCAGCTGACCAAAAAGTCGCTGAGGGATGTGAGTAGGTGTGGTTTTGCACGGAGTGGCCT
The DNA here is from genome assembly GCA_044347585.1 of Terrimicrobiaceae bacterium. Taxonomy (GTDB): domain Bacteria; phylum Verrucomicrobiota; class Verrucomicrobiia; order Chthoniobacterales; family Terrimicrobiaceae; genus UBA967. Next base: position 2,947 of record JBIKUM010000208.1, on the reverse strand, counting down.
TCTTCAACCATGCGTCGGCAGAGCGCGGGATGAGCCTCCACCTTTTTTCCGATCACAAAAAAAACCGCCCGCGCCTGAGCTTCGGCGAGGGTGTCTAAAATTTGCGGTGTCTGTCTGGGATCCGGCCCATCATCGATCGTGAGGAGGAGTTTCCTTTCTTGAGTTGGAAAGGATTTTTGCACTCTGCCGAACCACCCGCAGTTTCGAATGACTCCCGGCAGGACAAGCATCCAGCCTGCGTAGGCTAGGAGGTGTCGCATTCTGCTCATGCGTGAAGTTCGCTTCGGCGAATGGCTTCGCCTTCGCGCACAAGTTTTGCACGAAAATACCCCTCGAGTGTCTGGCTGAAGGCTCGTGCGCTTTCGCCGGGGCCGGGACGAAAAACATCTCCCGTGGAAAGGCGGAAGTGAATTGGCATTTCCAGCGGGCTTCGGAGTGAGATGGCTTTCCCCAAAAATCGGCTCGTGCATTCGATGAAAATCGTGCGCACGGTCGCGCCGCTCTTGATGGCGGCGAGTGCGAATCCATCTTGGAAGTGCGTCAACGCGGCCTCGCGTGTCCGGGTGCCCTCGGGAAAGACAATAATGTTGCCGCCTTGGCTGATGACTTTCCGTGTTTCCTTGACCATGCCCAGCGCCGGAAGGCTTGGAATGAAAGCGGCCTGTCTTGCCAGGATGGAGAACAGCGGGTGCTTCCATGGATTGGTCCCGACAACGCAGCTCGCGTTGGGGAATTTTTGAAAAAGCAGAAGCGCGTCGAAAATCGAGGGGTGGTTGGCGCAGATGAGCGAACCTCGCCAGTCTGCGCAGTCTTCGAAGCCTTCGTATTCGCACTGAATGCAGCCCATGCGTGCGAGTCGGTCGAGATATCTCGCGCTGTGGCTGCTTATTTTTTGCCTCGCCTGAAGGCTGGCCGCGCTATTTCTGCGGGTGGGGGATCTAAAAAGAACGGAGGCGGTGAGCCAAGAGGCGCTGAACAGATATAAGCTGTAGGCTGCGTTGACTCTCAGAGAGTCGCGCAGTGGTCTGTCCGTCCGGGTCGACGAATTTTCCACGGAAGCGAACCTATTGGTGACCATCAACTGTATGTTTGACCAAGATCGACGCCTTTCGCCAGAACAACCTCATCCCTACTTTGGCCACTCTGTGAATTCCTCTGCGTTTACTCATGGCGAAAGGAATTTTAGTGAGCCTTCCGTGTGGTGGTGAGGATTCCGTTGCCTCGGGTATCTATGCCGATGTATTGAAGGGTCTGTAGTTCAGTTGAGCACATGCCAGATTCATTTTCCGCTTTTCAGATCGCCCGAGCCTATGGCCGTTCCAAATGGCTTCGCGGCTATGTGGTGGGAAAAATGAGTTCGGATCCGGTTTTCAAGACGGCTTGGAAGTTTATCAGCATCCGTCGACAGCCCGTGTGGGACATTGGTTGCGGTTTGGGCCTCCTCGGTATTTCCATGCGCGGGGCTGGACTCACCGAGCGCTACCGGGGCTTCGACACCAATGCGTGGAAGGTGAATCTGGGCAAGGAGGCCATGAGGTATTTTGGTTTTGAGGAGGTGGGTTTTGAAGTGCGCGATGCTTTGTCGGTGGAAATTCCGGAAGGTGCGACAGTCTGCATGTTTGATGTTCTCCACTACCTTTCCTCTTCCGAGCAGAAGCTCATGCTGGAGCGCTTGGCCAAGGCGGCGGAGGCCGGTTCGATCATTCTTCTTCGCACGACCTTCAAGGATTCCGGTTGGCGTTACCTCGTGACTCTTGTGGAGGAGTGGTGGACACGCGTCAGCGGTTGGATCAGCGGTGGAGAGGCCAATTTTCCACGCCGAAGGGAGTTGGTTTCGTTTTTCAAGGAACGGGGGCTCGGAATCGGCGTCACTCCGCTCTGGGGCAAGACGCCTTTCGGCGGTGAGTTGGTGGTGATCGAAAAAATCGAAGGCTGATCACTCCCCGCGCGCCCGTCGCCGCGCGAATTCGAAAAGCGGTGCTGTCATGAGTGTTGTTACCACTGCCATGACAACCATCATTGTAAAAAATCGCGGGGTTATGATTCCCGCCTGCAACCCGATATTCAGGAGAATCAGCTCCATCAGGCCTCGGGCATTCATGAGTGAGGCCACTGTGAGCGCGTCGCTGTGCGGCTCTCCGCACCACCTCGCGGCGAGGTAGCAGGCTCCCATCTTGCCCGCCACCGCCGCCAGCACCACGGCCCCGGCCATTGCCCAGTCCGTGAGAGAGTTCAGAAGATCGAGGCGGGTGTTCAATCCCGAGTAAGTGAAAAAAACCGGCAGTAAAAGCAGGGTCGTGAGCGGTCCGATTTTGCGAATCGCATGATCCGCGAGAGGTCCGCGAGGCACGCACACGCCAAGGATGAATGCCCCGAATACCGCGTAGAGCTGAATCTTGTCGGTGAACCACGAGCCCAGCACGAGCAGGATCAACAACAGGGACATTCCCCGAGAGAAGTCGGCTTCGTTTTCCATCGCCTTGGAAAAAAATCGCGGCACTACGAAACGGCAGAACACCACATAGGCGACCGCTCCGCCAATCGTCCAAAGCACGAGCAGGAAATTTCCACTTACGGCGGCGATCACTCCGGCCAGAAGAATCCATGCGGCCACATCGTCTATACTACCGCTCGCAAGTGCCAGCGTTCCGGCCGTTGTTCCCGCCAATCCCCGTTCCTTGATGATCCGCGCCAGCATAGGGAAGGCGGTCACACACATCGCTGCGCCAGTGAAAACCATACCCAAGCCCGGCGAAATACCTTCACCGTAGAATCCGCCCTCCGCTCCGATCCACAGCGAGAGAAGCGCACCCAACGCGAATGGCGCCACCATCCCCGATAAGGAAATCGAGGCCGCCGAGCGCAGGCGCGAACGCAAGAGATCGCCCCGGAATTCCAAGCCGACGACAAACATGTAAAGGGAGAGCCCGAGCTGCGCGACATCGAA
>JBIKUM010000215.1:0-5310 GCA_044347585.1 Terrimicrobiaceae bacterium | reverse complement strand
AAGTTGTCAGCCCGCATGCGGGCGTTGAAGCGGCTCAAGCCAAAGAAAACGGCATCCGCCCCATTCGCCACAGCGGCGCGTAGGCACTCCCAGTCGCCTGCCGGTGCGAGGAGCTCGGGTTCGACTGGATGGATGCCCCTCAATGAGCTGGTGCCATGATGATTCGGATATCCGGATCTTCCTGGCGGTTGGTTATGTAAATGCCGGTTGGCTTGGTGTTGATCAACTCGTAGTCGGTGAGGACGAACTCGGGATAAAATTTGTCACTGGCCGGCTCATAGACCGTCTCGCCGCTGAATCGGCCGCTGAGACGGTATTCGTAGTTGTTGTCTACTCCGAGTTTTCCCGCCACGCGGTCGGGCGCCAGTTTGGTCTGCTCGTTCAACATGACGAGTTGAGCAGTCGTCCAAGGCTTGCCTGGTTCGCGCACCCAGCCCCACATTTTGTAATCACTCTTATACATGCGCCGTCCGATGAAGTAGTCACCAGGCGCTTCAGCGCGGATAGCGGTATTCATGCTCGCCCTGGCGGGGGCTTCACTATCGACGGTTTGGCAGGCATTCTGAAAAAGGGCGGTCGCCACCAGCGTCACAAGACAGGCTCGTTGGATCAGGGATTTCATAAAAATCAAACGGCTGCTTTGGCGAGGTAGGGAGCGAGGGTTTGCTTGAGGGCCTCATCCGACTCCGTGGAAACGCTCCCGCTCAAGGGAAGCAGCGTCCACTCCTCGATGTGGGTGATCTCTCCACCGGGAGGGACCGTTTTCAGCGGACTCAAGCTCTCGACTTCAAGCATGTCGCCATTTGTGAAGGCCTCGAAATTGCAGCCACCGTCGGGGTAGGTCTCGCCCTCGATAAAGTCGAAGGATTTGATGAAAATGGAATCATCCACGATGTAGGCGACATGTTTTTCCTTGTGCGCGAGACCGATCTTCGTGGGCGGGCGATTCGCTGCCTGGCGCAGGATAAAATAGTCCCGTCCGATCCGCCAACGCGCATCACTCAGGTCAGTGTAGGGCCAAAGAACCATCGTGCGGTTTGGCAGCAAATCCCTCGGATGTTCCCCCTGGGGCGGTTGGGGGATCACAGCGGTGCCTCCAGCCTTCATCACACTCAGCGCCCATGCGGAAAATTTGAGCGGTTTGGAGTCGGTATTTTTGGCCGTGTGCCGGACTCTCACTCTCGGGGAATCTGGAGAAATCGTGATCCCGAGCGTTTTCAAAATGCGCCCTCCAGCCTCTTGCTCGGCTTCAAAAATGAACTCCCCTGTTGTGGAATCCACCCAATGCCGTGGTGGGTGGTTGTCGATATGGTAGGTTCGCTCCACATCCTCGGGAGCGATCCAGAAGCGGTGTCCCCCGCGAATCATCCACTCCTTCTCGCCCATGCCCCCGAGTTGTTCATCGAAGGTCTTGAAAACATTCGCCCCGGTTTTTGTGCGGAGGCTGATGATGCGCGGCCCCACACCGAGTGTGACAACGAGTTCGATCTGATCATTGGCGAGCCGTAGATTGCGCTCCCAGCCGGCATGAGGGATGGTTTCCGTTTGCATGAGTGCGCCGACACTAAAGCGCGGGGGAGAAAAAGTCAGTCAAATCCCGTTGGGATGAAACCTCAGCCAACTGACTCTCCGCGTAGTTCCAGTAAGCGGCGGAGGGTTTCTTCGATGAGGCTGTTCGGGCAACTCGCACCAGCCGTTATGCCGATGCCGAGGTTCGTCTGGTCGGGCAGCCAGTCCTTGGAAACAATTTCTCTTTTCAGGTGGAGATCGAAGTGCCGGATTTCATGCGGCGAGGTCAGGCAGTTTGCATTGCGAATAAACCAAGTCGGGAGCTTTTCAGAGCCGATTTCGGCCAGGTGCGTTGTATTCGAACTATTGTAGCCGCCGACCACGATGAGCATGTCGAGGGATTCGTTCAGGAGTTGGAAGAGGGCGTCTTGTCGATCCTGCGTGGCTCCGCAGATCGTGTCGAAGTAGCGGAAGTTTGCCGTGCTGCCGCCATCGCGCTTTGCCACGGCCTCACGCAGCAGGTTTTGAATGGCCTCTGTTTCGCTGCGCAGCATGGTGGTTTGGTTCGCCACGCCGATGCGCTGGAGGTGTTGCAGCGGATCGAAGCCCGGGCTTACTGCTCCACGGAAGGTGGTCAGAAACTCGGCTGGGTCGCCGCCATTGACCATGTAGTCGGCCACTTTACCGGCCTCCTTGAGATCCAGCACGATCACAAAATGTCCGGATCCATCACCGCCCAGAGCCCGCGAGGCTGTGGCTCGCGTCTCCTCATGTGCGGCCTTGCCATGAATGATCGAAGTGACCCTCTCGGTGGCATTCTGCCGGACGCGTTTCCAGACGCTCATCACATCCCCGCAGGTTGTATCTACGATCTGGCAACCATGGGCCTTCACTGCGTCGATTACGGACACCTCGGCTCCGAATGCCGGCACAATGACGACATCATCAGCTTTCAAGTTTTTCAAATCCGCATCGGAAGGGTGGGCGGCGAGATGCTGAATGCCGAGCGAATCCATCTGAGCATTCACATCTGGGTTGTGAATGATTTCACCCAGAAGAAAAATCCGCTTGTCGGTGAAAACCTTCCCTGCCGCATAGGCCAGATCAATGGCCCGCTCGACCCCGTAGCAGAAACCGAATTCCTTCGCCAATCGGATGGTCGTGTTTCCGACCTGAAGCACCCCGCCTTGCGCCCGGATCTTTTCCACCAGTTCGCTGCGATAATGTTTTTCCACCTGTGCCTGCACATGGGCCATGACATCAGGCGTGCGGATATTGACTCGGTTTGGCGTGCTCAAAGTGAACTAAGAATAAGTGGGGCGAAGGTGTTAATAAAGCTCCACCGGCGACCGTTTGCCATCCTCTGGGCTGCGTTGCGCGGCCAATTCGAGGCCTAGAACAGCCACGCGGAGATCGTAAATTTCGGCATCTACCGCATGGAAGGCCTCCAGTGAGAATGGCGTGGGTGGTGCGAGGCGGGATTTGCAGCGGTCCATCGCCTCAAGAGCCTCGTCGAGTTTTTTGCCCATGGTGTCGATGGCCTTCTTCGCAGCGGAGGCCATTTCGATGCGGTGGCAGATCATGAGCATGTCGTTGCCCGCTTCGATGCCGAGGCGCATCGTTTCATCGAATCCGTAGTGGTTCAGAATAGCTCCCATATCGAGATCGTCTGTCATCACAAGGCCCTCAAATCCCATATCCTTCCGAAGCAGGTCGCGAATGATGACCGGTGAGAGCGAAGCGGGGCGGTTCACGGCATCCAGTCCGGATACGGCAATGTGTCCGATCATCATGCTATCCACCGATTTTGCGAAGTGCCGGAAGACGGCGAGTTCATGCTCTTCCATAAGTTCCTGCGAGCGCTCGATGCGGGGAAGTTCGTGATGCGGGTCGAGGCCGGCCGAGGCATAGCCCGGGAAATGCTTGCCGCAGCTCATCACTCCGGTGGCCCGCAGTGCCTCGTTGAAGGCGCTGGATTTTTCAATGACCTCGGCGACATCGCGTCCGTAGCAACGCCCGCGAAGCGAGTTGTCGGCCTCGTCGTCGAAGGAAATATCGAGCACGGGGCAGAGGTCCAAGTTGAAGCCGAAAATGCGTAGGATGCGGCCGGTGATGTCTCCATGACGGCGGATTAAATCCAGGTCGCCGCAGTCGCGGAGTTGCTGGGCGTTGGGAGGCTCATTGCCGATGAGCTTGAGGCGGGACACGCGTCCACCCTCCTGGTCGATCGTGATGATCGGTTCCACACTGCTCAGATCGCGGAGGTCGTCGATGAGCTTGCGAAGTTGCTGGGGCGTCTTGATGTTTCGGCCGAAGAGGATGAACCCTCCGGGCTGGATTTGGCGAAACAGGCGGGCGGATTCGGAATCGAGTTCCGCTCCGGGAACACCAACGAGAAGAAGCTGACCGGGATTTTGGGATGGCATGGGGAGGGGAAAACCAGATTTGATGCGGGCTGTCGAAATGATTTCTTCAGAAAAAATCGGTCTGTTCGGCGGGAGCTTTGATCCCATCCACCACGGACACCTCATTCTGGCGCGCGATGCCATGGAGTCCCTCGGCTTGGATCGTGTTATTTTCATCCCGGCGAATGTGTCTCCCCACAAGCTTGCCCGCCCGCCGTCACCGGCCCGTCTTCGTTGCGAAATGGTCGCGGCCGCCATTGCAGGAGAGCCCCGGTTTTCGATGGATGCCTGCGAGGCGGAGCGCGAGGGGCCGTCCTTCGCCGTTGATACGGTGAGGCTCATGCGGCGGCGTTTTCCCCAGGCGGAGCTTTTTTATTTCATCGGAGAGGACAATGTTTCCTCGCTGCACACATGGCTGGAAATCGACGAGCTCAAGAACTTGGCATCCTTCGTCGTGCTGGCCCGGGGTAACTTGCAGCCCGTCGAGGGATTTCCAGTCATCAGCCGCAATATCGATATTTCTTCCACAGACATCCGGAATCGCATTGCCCAGGGACTTCCGGTTCGCTACTTGCTGCCGGACGCCGTTTGCGCGATTCTCACTCGGCATCAACTTTACCTGAATGACTGATACTGAAAAACTCGCCCGCGTCTGCGCGTCGGCAGCCGCTGATAAAAAGGCCGAAGACATCGTCCTCCTCGACATGCGCGGCGTCTCCGACTTCACCGATTTCTTCCTCATTTGCTCTGCCAACTCGGAACCGCAGCTCAAAGCAATAGCCTCATCGATCCGGGAAAAAGCCCGTGAGGAATGTGAAGAACGACCCATTTCGGCCGATGGCTTCCCCGTGAGCCAATGGATCGTTACCGATTTTGGCGGTCTTATTTGCCATCTCTTTCTGGATTCGAAACGCGCCTTCTATGATCTCGAGGGCCTCTGGAGCGACGCCAAGAGAATCCCGCTGGAGGACTAACCTGCGATGGATGGCGTAGAGGATGTCGAGATCGAGTGCCCCTACTGCGGGGAACTTTTCGGCATTCTGGCCGACACCTCTCACCCGTCTGTCGAAATGATCGAGGATTGCTCGGTGTGTTGCCATCCCATCCAGTTGAGCCTTCGCTTCTCGGGAGGCGAATTGGTCTCGGTGCAAGCTTCGGCATCCTGAATCGATATGCAGGCGGGTTTTTTTATCGATAGTCCGACGAGTCCGGCGCGGGCGTCTGCAAAGGTTGTCACCATCCTGATTCTGCTTCTGGCCTATTCCGGCGTGTGCTGGCTGGCATTTTCCCATTCTTTGAAAAACTGGGAGCAGGTGTGGGGTTATCGGATGACTTTTTTGAATGGCTGGGCCGCCACAATCGGCATCTCGGCCGCTGCCCTCTTGCTCAGCACAGC
>JBIKUM010000462.1:0-19746 GCA_044347585.1 Terrimicrobiaceae bacterium | reverse complement strand
CACCCCCACACTCTTTCCCGCCTCCCATCCCGCCGGCATCGCCACCACCGTCATCCCCCTCGCCCGCAGCACCATCTCAGCCTCGCATCCGTCCCTCCGCCCCTCGGCGTTCCGATGCGCCGCCTCTCCCTGCCCACTGCTACTGCCACTGCCACTGTTCACCGTTGACCGTTCACTGTTCACTTTCCCTTCACCCCCACACCCACACACTCCCACACTCTTTTCCACTCTCTCCCCGCCCCATCCCCAAGCCGCGCACTCCTCCCGCGCCGCCCGCACGTCGCCCTCGACCAGCCGCGGTACCCGCTTCCCCGCGTTAGCCAGCGCTTCGATCTCCCGCTGGCACGGCATCACGACCCGGTACCGCCCCCGGTCCTCCACCTGCACCTCCAGCGTCACCGGCTCCGGCATATCCACCCCGCGCGCCCAGGTCTCCATCCGCCGTCCCAGACACACCGTCCCCGGCCTGCAGTCCGTCAGGCTCGCCACGTTCAGGATCGTCCGAAACTCCTTCGCCATCCCGTCCATCGCGGCTCGGAACGCCGTGCGCCGGCGGGCGATCTCCTCGGCATCCACGTGGGCGTGGCCGTCCTCAGGGCCGGATGCGTCCTGGATGTAGGGCAGGTCGGTCCGCCGCATCTCCCCGCGGATCGCCTCCAGCGTCAGGTCCAGCAGCAGCCCGCCCACCTCGAAGCGCGTCTTGGCCATCATCCGCAGCACCGCATCCCGGTCCTCAAACGGCGCCGTCAGCACCAGGTGCGCCGCGTACCCGGTCAGGCACCGCTGCATCATCAGATAGGAAAATTTCGCCTCCGGCCCACGCAGCAGATGGTGCATGTTCCGAGTCACGCGCCAGGGGAAACTGTGCCAGCCGGGCCACGCCGCCGCCAGGCGTAACAGCAGGCTTCGCAGCCCGTCGGGCGTGCAGCCATCAGAATAGGGAAAAGCGAAACCGACCTCCAGAAACTCGACGCCCATCTCTGCCTCCTTCGCCGCCTCAGGGCGGCGACCCACGGCAGGTCGCGTTCGCGCATCCCCGTTTCCGGCTCAAGCTGCAAGACTCCTGGACACTATCGCGGCGTGGCCCCCCGGACGCCTCGGTGAGAGGCGTTTTTCAAATGCCGGGTGTGTGCACGTCCATGTTGAGCGGTGTTTCCGCGATAGGTCCTCAAGTTTGGGCAACCGATGATACGTTTCACGACGGATTCCGTCGTGCCGGAAAGACGAAGATTCAATGGGGCCGCTCATCCGGGCCCCACGCGGGATTGGCCCGGCGACGCGCCGGACCCGCTACCCCCCGTAAAGTCAGCTAGAAAGTACCACATCCCCCGCCGCGCAATCAACACCTTCACGTCAAAAATATTTTTGCTCCACCCCCTATATTTTCCGCGCAGCGTTTGGTAAACTTCCCAAACTCAAAAAACGCCGCTGCCAGCCGCTCCTTTCTCTTCCGCCGGCTTTCCGTGGCGTCGTCCCTCCGCCCCTTCCGTTGCCGCACCGCAAACCGGCCGAACGCTCGGCCTGCCGCACGGTGGAGGCAAACTGCGCGGGGACGTGTGTTACAGGTTGTAGGTTATCTTCGTGTCTGTGACGGCGATATGACCAGCCTTTGACATGGCAGTAATGAGTTCGGCGACTTCGGCGTCAGTCAGTTGCTTCTGGAACATGGATTTGATGTGGCTGGTCATCGTCTTCAGGGTGCGCGGCCGTGTGGCTTTTGGTTTCTTGAGGTAATCAAGGATCGTCTGGACTCGCGAGTTCGAAGGCGTGACCGCAGGTGCAACTGCGACGACGGGCGCTTTGAGGAGCGGGATGTCGGATATGCAGCTTTCGCGAGCGGCGAGTATCTTCCTGGCTTTGAGATGCGCGATGAGCGGGTCGAAACCGGTGTCTTTGGAGATGATGTGGAAGAAGGCGGAGGGGTCGGAGGCTGCAAGCTGGCCGATATAGAAGGCGATGTGGAAATCGAGCGCGTTGGAACCATTCCCGGCAATCTTGATATACTCGGCCTTGCCGCCCATGACCTGCATGGCATGGGCCACCTCAAAGGGCACTTTGGTCTGGTTGGCTCCTACGAAAACCAGAACCTTGAAGTGATCTTGCTGCAGGCCGGCCAGTCTCTCGGGCTGGACGTTCTCGAAGTCGATTAAGACGTAGTTCGTGCGCATGGGTGGCTCCTTATCAGAACGGTAGCTCGGTTTGCTGGGGGTTGTCTTGGGGGATAGGCCTGGTCGGAAGAGACGGGCTTGTGGGGTCTGACGCCCAGCGCTTGCCGGCCTCGGTCAGATCCCACAACCCGTAGCGGCTGGGGTTACGGATCAGACCCAGTTCCTTGAGTCGTTCGCGGGCGAACTGCGTGCGGTTCACCCAGCGTACCACACCGGAAGGAAGCGGCTCTCGATCCACAGCCGTTAGCTTGTCGCTCAGGCGATCGCCGACGGCTGCTATGCCATGGCGTGCCAGTGACGATCCGCCTAGAGATAGCAGGCATTCGGCGAGCGGGCGCCAGTAAGCGGACTCGGGGAGCGCGCCGGGCGCGTCATTCGTTTCTGGCGCCTCGACAGGCTCAGCGGGAAGAAGATCACGGATGGACGACCATGCGTTACCAAGGCCTCGCAGAGAGGCGTGCAAGGTGTCGAGACGGGCCCGCAGTTCAACCGGGAGGGGTTCGCTCTTGTCCGCGTCCTGCAGCGCCTCAGAGACAGCCTCAAGGAGGTTGTCCCACGCGGATTCGATGTTTTGGCGGTGTGTGGTGTTCATGGTGTTAATCAAACAAGTTTGGAAAAAGCTCGATGACAAAAAATCTATGCATAAGCTATTGCAGCGCAAACAGGATATTCCCGTCACACGCGGCCCTGGGCCAGCATGCCAGAACATTGGAGCCGCCATTCCGATCACCGCCAGCAGATGTCCGGCAGCCGATTCGCCATTCTCCAAGCTCGCCCCAGTGTCCCCGTTTCGTCCAGGAGTCGTTGTTGACGAATGAGAACGCAGAGTCAGCCGCCCGGATCGTGGCATTGGCGACTTGGGACACGTCCGCGCCAACGGCGACGAGTTCAACGACGTCTCGCCATTTGCGCGTTCGCGGCAGTTGTCCAAGTCGAATATGCCCCACTGTTTGCTCCGTCGCTTTGTGTGTTCAGTGTCCAACTTCAGGTGCTTTGTGATGTCATCGAACGTTTCAAGACCACCAGCACATCGTCCAAGTTGTGCGTCATAACGTCCAAACGCTTCGACGACGCCAGAAGTTCATTGGCCGTAATCCGGGGTAGCCGGAACGGAAACAGGGCGGTACTATCGATCAGGCTCTTGAGTGTGGTCGGCCCGTTGATACTGGACAACAGCACAGCCTCAATCAGCCATGCCGCAAGTTCTCGATCATCGACGGCTATTGGAACCGCCGGTTCGTAGACACCCACAATACACGTCTCGCGAAGCACGCCCCAATCAACATATGATCGCAAAACCCGTTGAGTTGTTCTTGAAACTGTTTGTCTTTCTCCATATTGCTCTTTCATGCGTCGCTGTACCTGGGTCGCAACAATATTGCCCTGAAGGTTAATAAGTCTTCCTGTCTGTCTGGCCACATTTGCCCAGAACGGATAAACCGCCGAAAGCATACCCCAATGAATGACTTTTCTATGACCGCATGGCATTTGCCTTATGAAATCCAGGCCTGCATTTCGCAAATCGAACAATTCGTTTGGGGTTGTCAACCAAACCTTCATAAGAATCGTTAACGTTTTGTCAAGAGAGCCTCGTTTTTCAGTCACCCCTGGCTTGAATGAGTTGCAAAGGTCGTGCTGTAATGCATGCTTGATTTCCAGCGTCGTATTTCCGGCAAGAACCAAAGATGAAGAACGCTCCAACCAGTCTAGCCGGATCAGACGATCAATCCCAATCTGCACAGCGCGTTCTGAAGTCATGCATCCCTCCGCTCGATCTGAACCAGAGGGACGATGATCTCCTCGATGGACGCGCCGCCGTGGCCAACTGTTCTGCGATGCTCCTGTATGAACGCCTGTCCCGGTTGAGCCAACAGGGCCAGGTAATCGTCAGGAAGCCCAATGGGACTCCACTCAAGTGAAGTGGGGAAACTCGCCTTAACCTTAGACCTGAGGTCGGAGGAGGGATACACTCGCACCCGTTCGCCGCGAAGATCGGCCACTGCTCCCTCGGCAGGCCGTCCGCATCCAACGGATTCGACATTCCCGTGATCGGATGTCAGGAAGACTCGAAACCCCGCCTGGTCGAGGATGTCGAGGAGAGATGCCAGATACGGCAGTTCAGCCCACTGTCTAACCTGATTGTGCATGCCAGCCGCGCCCAACTCCATTCCGTGCATGATCCGGTCCACTTTATCGATGACCAACCCGGCCATCCTCGTTTTCGGGTGTGAGATGGCATCGCACAACTCGCCTAAGTCGCCTTCGCCTAGGCCCTTCATGTAGACCACTTCATGTGTGGTTAACCCATGATCCGACCAGAACTGTGTCCACAGCGCAGGCTCTTTCTCGGTGGTGTGAATGCTGTTTGGAAAGAACAATGGTGGTCTCCCTGCAAAAGCGGCTTGCCGTGAAACTGATGTCAGGGAAGGAACCCACGCGAAGACCGTGTGCTCTCGAAAACGGATTGCCGGTTGCCTCCTGGATACGGCATCGCGAACCACGAGCCATTGATCCAGCGACAACCCGTCAATCACAAGCATGGCGATCTTGGCAGCGGCATCTCGCTCCATCATGCCAGCCAAGAAGCGCGGGATATGATGTAACATGACGGGCGGTGTTGCCGGGAGATTGACGAGACCGGCGAACCGCTTGAGCATCCACTCAGTGAATCTCATATTCACCTGAGACCGGAGGCTGGCTACGGCATCCTGGGCAATTCTGTCATCCGTGTGCTCGACCGTTAGCATGGCCAGTTCCGCCCATCCGCGAGCGAACGCGGACCATTCCGTGTGCTTTGCGTCCTCCGATGGCAGAGCCGATGCGAGTGTCTCGACCAGCTTGTGCAGTCGGCGGGTCCGGTCTTCTACAGGGTCCGTCAGCAGGCCGATACGCGCCCACGTCTCGGAAAGATCGGTTGCTCGGGTCTGCGACACGGGGCGAAGAAGTCCTTCGACGAAGAGGTTGTCGATATAGACCCGAACATCATGATGGTCGAACGGTAGATCGGCAGGACCCGGTGATGTCAGCCCGTAGGCATCGTGTCCCTCCTTGACGCCCGCCGGACCTGTGGAAGACTGGCGGTCAAGGAAGATAGGCCACCGCTCCTGGAGAAAAGCGAAGAAGGCTTCCCTGTCAGGTACAAGAGTGGGGAGCGGCCAGTCAACGAAGGCTTGCTTCTGACGCAGGAGCTGGATGAGCCGCTCGTCAAGGACGGGGGGGATGCGTTGCCCGCAGTAGTGCCGCCGCAGAAGCACCCGCAGAAGATCGGCAGGTTGTTTGATCAATTCAGGCGCGATCTCGAAGACATGCCGAAGCACGAACTCTTTGGTCGCGTTGTCCCCCAACTGCCCGGGTGCATAGGTCTTTTGGGCCTCGTACAGCGCATCGAGGTCGGAGCGGTCAAGCGCGGCGACTACCGGGTAACTCAGGTGCGGGAAGATGTCGCCAAGGTTGAAGGATAAACGTCGTCCCGCCTGGAGGAGATCAAACGGCAACCCAGACATGTCTCTGTCGGGGGACCGAAGCACGACGACGAGGTCCGTATTCTCGCCTCGATCCCAACGCGACCGGAATTTCGACTCATAGGCGTAACGAAACGCGATGTGATCGTCGAACGGGATGAGGTCAAAGCCCCGTGCACGAATCCCTTCCAGAATGCCCTCTTCGAGGAGTATTCCATCAGGGTCGGCCACTATCGTCAGCCGCGCCACTTTCGGCGTGAACTCCTGAAGAATCTGGTCGCGCCAACTACTCATGGCCATTCACCTCCACACGGACGATGAGCAACGGCGTCATTTCAGGGTACAACCGGGCTTTCTGGTCGAGCGTGTTCCGTAACTCCTGCTCTTCCTTCGAGAGAAGGTCCATGCGGTGGGCACGGACTTGCGGAAGGCCGATCCGTTCAACCGCCCGCCGCCGTGCCGCGATGGCATAGTCGAACTTGTCCCTCTCACGGGCGATGAACGCAATGTGCTCGTGCGCCATCGCGTCATAGATCGACTTGCCTTGCTGTTCTGCCGCTTTGATCTGCGCTTCAAAGGTGGCGCGTGACGATTCAGGATCGAGAACGCGTGCCACGGCCGCGTCTACCGCGAGGAGTTGTTCCCAGATGTGGCGAGCGGTTGGGAGCAGGACGCTGCCGCCATCATCCACAAAGAGCGCGATGATCCGCACGCGGCTCCATTCCGATGTGGCGATGGATATCCGCCAAAGCGACCAGACGCCCCTGGCATCGGTTCGCACTCCCGGAATGCAGACGGACGGAATGGGCTGGCAGGGAGCGAAACGAGGCAGCCTCGTGGTCAGGCCGCGAATTCGAGGCTCTTCAAGCGTTAGATGACGGGCCGATGGCGTCCTTTCGGCATCTCTGGCCGAGAACACGACGTTTAGATCTGTTGCACCGTCAGGCCACGTCAGGTTCCATGAACGGCCATTCCGGTCGGCACGTCCGCCGTATGCCTTCAGATAGCTCACAGTCATGCGTTCTACCCAGTGAGGCAGAGGATGCGTCAGGAGCCGTTGAGCCTCGCTCGGGTCCAGTGTTTCAGAACCGCCGAGGACAGAGGCTGCCTCGCGCGACGACAGCGCCTGTTCGTGGAGTCGAGCCACCACGTTGCCCACCGTGCTATCGACCTTGTCAGGATGGAGAATCGATTCCACATACATCTCGTCGAAGAGCTGTCCGGCCTGAGCTGAGTCAAGAACGTCGCCGGTCTTGTCGATGCCAAATTCCTCGAAAATGACCGCCAGCTTCTCCTCGAGCACCTCGCGCACCCGGTGTTCGACGGACCCATCGAACACGAAGTTCACCGCGCGTACCGGATACGTCTGGCCAATTCGATCCACACGGCCAATTCGTTGTTCGAGCCGCATGGGATTCCACGGGATGTCGTAATTGATGACCACATGACAGAATTGTAGGTTCAGACCTTCCCCGCCCGCATCAGTGGAAATGAGAACCCGGGTGTCCTTGGCGAACGCATCCTGGACCCGCTTCCGCTCGTCCATGTCCATAGACCCGTTCAGGCACACGACAGAGAACCCTCGTTCGGTCAGGAAACGGCGCAGCATCTCCTGCGTTGGCACGAACTCCGTGAAGACCAGCGCCTTCAGCTCTGGGTCTCCTTCGTCTGACTGAAGGCGGTACAGCCATTCGAGAAGGGCCTCGGCTTTGACATCTGGTCCAGCCTGCTCGCAACGCGCTGCGGCGCTCAATAGCAGCTTAACCTCCGCACGCTCGTTCTTGAGCGCCTTGATCCGGGTGCGGAGGAGCGCCTCGACCTGTTCCTGCCCATCCATATCGACCCACTCGTCGTCGGACATGGGGAACAGTGGTAATTGCTCTTCCGGCTCCGACAGCGCCTCCAGCCGCCGTTCAAGCGTCGTTCGGATGGCGCTCGTGCTGGACACCACCAGTCGCTGCATCAGGATCATCAGGAAGCCGATGTAACTCCGCTTCTCCTGGATGGCTTGGTTGTAGCCATCGCGGACATACTGCGTCACCGCGTCATACAGAAGATGCTGGTCGCGGTGTCGCTCCGACCACGAGACCGGGGCAAGTTGGGTGCGCCGTGGTTTGAAGAGCGGTTTCCCTTCGGCATCGATGGCCTGGCGTTTTTCCGTGCGGATGACATAAGGTTGAACTCGCTCGCGGGTTACGCTGCCGATATCGGGAAACGCCTCCGCGTCAATCAGGGACACCAAGCGATGGAACGCGTCGGTCTTGCCTTGATGGGGGGTGGCCGACAACAACAGCAGGTACGGAGCGGCTTCGGATAGTCCTTGTCCCAGCTTGAACCGGGCCACCTGGTCTGTGCTGCCGCCGAAGCGGTGTGCCTCGTCAACGATGACCATGTCCCATCCGGCGGAGATCAGGTCCTCGAACCGCTCGCGGTTATGCTCGCTCAGTTGCGAGGGGCTCCACCCCCGGCGCTTGTCCAAAGGCTTGACAGAATCCATCGGCACAACGATCTGCGAGAACATCTGCCAGGCGTTTGCGGGGAGCGCTTCCTGCGTATGTTTACCCATCTCAACATCGCCCGCGGTCGCTGTCGGCGATATCTTTCTCAGCGTCTTGATATCATCGGGCAAGACGAGCTGGAATGACTCGCCGAAGTGAAAGCGCATCTCGCTGACCCATTGGTTCACGAGGCCCTTGGGTGCGATGACCAGCGTCCGCTTCACCATCCCACGGAGCTTGAGTTCGCGCATGATCAGCCCGGCTTCGATGGTTTTTCCCAGTCCCACCTCGTCAGCCAGAAGATAGCGCACGCGGTCGTGGGAGATCGCGCGGGACAACGCCCGAATCTGGTGCGGGAGCGGGATCACGGAAGACTCGATGGGCGCAAGAAGCACATCCTGAGTCAAGGCGTCGGCGACCCGTGCGGCCGCCGCCACATAAGCGATGCCATCCGATGAGCCGGTTACAGCGCCTTCAACGTTCCTCAGCCGTGACGCCGGGATGCGGACGACGGTGTCGCGCCCAGGAACCCAGATGCGGCACATGGTCTCGCCCCACAGCGTCTGCGTCTCGATGACCTGGCAGACCTGCCGCTCGTGGGCGTCCCAGTACCAACCCCCAGAATGGATTTCGTCTCCGATCATGACATGACAAGCTCATCCTTATCACCAACGTTGGCGAACTCGATGGTGCCGTCGGCAAGTTCCCAGAACATGAGCCGAAGACCAGCGCCGTGCTTCGTCACGTGCGTCCTGCACGCAACAGCGCAACCATCCCTGACCTTCTGCTTCCCTGTCTTGTTGTCTCTGAACTCGCCGATGTCGTGCTTCGGAATACCCAACACGAGTCGAGCACAGGACTCGATGAGCGTGAAATTGTGTCGTCCGTCCCGGCCACACTGCCAATCGTCCGCGCTCTTGAGAAAGCGACTTGCAATGACATACGGCTTCTTGTTCTCTTCGCTGGCTCCACTCGCGATAAGTCTAGCGATGCAACAATCTATCGCGTGCTTCGCTTTGTCAACGTCCTCGTCGTCGGGCCAAAGCGACACTGGTTCGATCTTCTCCAGCAGGCCGCTTCGACTAAAGAAGACAGACAGTTTCCCATCGATCTGATAGGGACAAATCACCGTCTTGCCTTGTGGGGGGGAAGACCATTCGATATCTGCCACCTCAGCAGCGAACGAAATGTATGCCAGTGTCGCCTTTTCGCCCTCCCCGGGCATCGAGCCAATCGCAATGTTGTCAACATCCCCGACTCCAGTTTGTGCGAGAGACAGGATGGCCAACATATCGTCAAACGCTTGTTGCGTCCTTGGGCGGAGACGCTCTCGCATGAATCGAGCTGACAGATTGGTCTTCGATGGTTCGAGCAAGACAGATTTTATGCCAATGGTATCGTCTATCCTTGCGCAGCCCAGGAGAAACTGCACTGCCTGCACAACGTTCACTGCACTCACAGAGCGCACGCCATAGTGCTTGAGAAGCGCTTCCAGTTTGGAACCCCAAGGAAACGCATCGTCATCGTCTATCGCATCCAGAACGACGCTTGACACAAATGCGCTCGTGCACTTCCCGTCAGCGGTACTAGCCCAGTCAACGACGGCAGAAATGAAATCCTCGACGTCATCTGAAGAGCATCTATCCACCTGAGGCAGTGACACCAAGTGTGGATCGATGCAGATGAATGGAACCCCATTCACTTCTGCGCCTCCCCGCTTCTTTCTGCCCGACGTTTCTTCATTGCCGCGCGCAATATATCTTCCGCCTCGCGCGCGCTTTGATCAAAGAACCCCTCCGGCCAGTCGAGGATCGCGCCGTACTCGTTAACGTTGACGTCCCGGAAATCAGATGCGCCGTTCTTCTTCTCCACGAAGTATATCTTCATGTTGTCCGTAACACGGTTGGTTTTGCCCTCGGCTGCCGCCCTGTGGCGCAAGCGGCTGACGAGGTATTCACTGTGCGTCTCGATCAGGCACTGCTTTCCGGCCAGAACGATGGACAGGAAGAAGTCGCCAAGCCGCGTCTGAACCATGGGATGCAGGTGCAGCTCGGGCTGTTCGAAGACAAGCGTCGTGTCCCGGTCGGCGAGCAAGGACATCACCAGAATCGGCAACACCTGACTGACGCCAACGCCGACGTGCGTGAGGTCGTGTTTCGGGCCGCCTTCGGACAGCGTCACCTTCAGTTCATGCCCGAGTTTGCCTTTGTCGATACTGTGGGCAGTCTGGGCAACGCTGAGATACCTGAGCCAGTCAGTGATCGCTGCCTCCAGGGATCGCGCAACAGGCGTCGGATCGAACGGCGTCTTTCCGAACGCCGAAGAAGGGATGTAGCGAATCTTCCGCTCGCGATGAAGGTTCAGAACCGCAGCCGTCATTTCACCCCGCAGTCCGACATCGGTCGGGTCCGCGTGGGCAGCCAATGGATACAAAGGCTTTGGCTCGTCACGCAGCGGGCCCAGGTACTTGACCGAGTTGGAGAACAGCCTGCCCAAATAGGCCGACGCGTTCATCAGGTCCACCGGCGGGCGATACGGCAGCAACTGGTACTCAGATTCTCCTTCCTTTCGCTCAGCCCGTAGTGCCTGCGCGATTACGTTGTAGAGATCGGACCACTCGGTCAAGACCCGACGCAGGTCTCGTCGTCTTTCCAGAGGTAGCCTGCGCAAGCGATCCATCCACTCCCTGATTGGCATGCCCGATCCCGCCTCAAAGAGTTCCGGCTGGTTCTGGAACAGTGGGGTGAATTTCTCGCCGAGCTTCGTTTGAAGTTGGCCGACCAGTGGAGCGGGGATCACCAACTCCCGGTCCATGAAAGGGAATCGACGGTATCGTGGCCCATCGTCCATGAGGACCATCTGAATCCATCGGGCAATCTCCTCGACCATGTTGACTCGGACGGTCAACTGCTCCGGCAAGAAATGCCGCAACACGCAGCCAATCGGTTCGGCGGTCGACAGCTCCTCGCGTATCTCCGCCAATGACCCCTCGTCAATGACGATGTCGTATTCAAGACTACCCCTTGCCATCTCGTTGTCCGGCAACTCGGCTCTGGGCGATGCCGCCTTCGCGCTTCCCACTGTGCTTCTCGACACCGTCAGCTCGAACCGGCGATCCGTATTGTCGTCGGTGCGAGCAAGCATGGACATGCTGAAGAGGAACAGTTGGGGCTGAATCTGGTACAGCTCCCGCTCAGGACTGTCGGGATTCGCGTCAAAAGACAGCTTGCACGACAACTGCTTGATCGAATCGAGCCGACGCCGGTAGACCATTGCAGGTCCGGCAACTCGCATGCTTTCAATGAAGGAAAGCTGCGCATCCTCCGTGGGATGACATTCCCACGCGATGGTAATTTGGTCAGCATCCGAACCGAAAGACTTCAGGTCGTTGAACTCACCGAGACGCGTCAGAGTTCCGTTCAGAACGACCGACCGGCTGCTCACCTTGTGGGCGAGTGTCTGGCTGATCAACAGAAGCGATTGAAGAATGGTGCTCTTGCCGCTGCTGTTTGGTCCCGCGAATATTGTCAGCGGCGCGATAGCGAGAGGAGTCTCCTTAACAATGGATTTGAAGTTCGATACCGACCATTTCGTGATCATCTCGTCTCTCCTTTTCGCGTCATCGCCTGGTCGTACCACATGAGGAGTTTCGAGTCCTCCTGGAGCACGTCCTCGGGGATCTTCTGCGCCACGGCAATGATCGTGTCGTAGTCGCGATCCTGCCACGCCTTCTTGAATCCTGCGCGAACCGCCTCAAGGCGGAACACCTTCAGCCGCTTTTGCGTAGACGTGCGGTAGTCCTCAAACTCGCGAAACAGCGATCGCTCGCGGAGTTTCTCAAGGTCGCCCACCTTGTTCGGGTCTGGCACGTACCAGCGATCCTTGCCCTTGGCGCGAAGCGCCGAGTCGTCCTTCGGTAGGTTACGAAGGTCCTTCCAGTTGGTGGATAGGTGCGCGTGAATCTGCTCCGGCACCAGCCCTGTACCATCGTAGCGGAGGAAGTTCTGTTCAAGCAGCAAGGAAAGTTCCAAGGGCTTCTCGAACGGCAGCCAGCCGCCAATCTCGCGCAGAAACTGCGGGTGTAGCTCTTGGAAGGTCTGCGGTTTGCCGGTGAGCTGTTGGCGAAGCCATTGGATCGAGGAGCTTTCGTCGGTCACGAACAGATCGAGCTGTTTGATCTCGGTCGCGGTCATGCGTTTGCGGTCATATTCGGCCACCTGGTCTGGCAGGAAGTACATCCCGTCGCGCTCGCTGAAGCGCTGGGCAACGCCCGCCGCGAAGTCGGCGGACGACAGGGGAACCGTAACGCCCCGCTGGACGTGGAAGGCAACCATTCGGTCATAGAGCCGGTGGCCGAGACGCTCGGCAATGACTTCGGCCCGCTTCTCCTGTGCGACGAAGACCGGCAGTTGCTTGAGATGCGTCCGTAGGAAGTCCCACGCACCCTCTTCGGTTCCCGCCGTTAGGCTGAAGCGCCCTTCTAGGCCGCCGTTCGGCTTGTAAGCTGAAATCACAAGGTCCTGCTTGACGGCGGTGCTGGTGACCTGGCGGTAGGAACCTTGCTGCTTGTCGAGCGTGCGCACGTCGGCGACAACGAACCCGGCGGATTGCAGCGCTTCCTGTATGGCATTCCAGACCGTGTTACGCGAGTTGTGGAAGACAATCGTGATCCATCGTCCGGCCTTCAGTACGCGGCAATACTCAGCGAAACAGCGCCGCATCAGTTCCTGATAGTCGGGCAACCTCTTTTTCTTCGCCTTGTCCACAATGGCTTCGGCCCGCGCGTTGGAGGATACTCCGTACCACGACTCGACCAGGAAATTCAGGTCCGCATAGTAGATGTTCTCTCCGAACGGCGGATCGGTAAAAATGTAGTCAATGCAAGCGTCTGGTAGCAGGAGCCGCGCCATTGTTCCGGTTTGAATCAAAGAAGAACCCGATAAAGCGAATGGTCGTGCCCATGTCTTAACAAGACGTTCCAGTTTTCCGCTAAGAACATACCATGGGGAAACTTCAGAGATTTGAGAAGGAACATAGTAAACCAGAGGCATCGCACCGTTGCTTTGAGAATATCTATGGGGGCCATACCGATTCTGGACATTTAGGCTTGTTATCGCCTGCTCGCCAAAGAACATCAGCATGTGCCGAATGCGAGAATCGGGATGGGCATTGGCCTTGCGCCAGAGTGTTCCAAGCGCTTGCGCCGCTCGCGGTAGGAAAAAGTGGTGGATGTGGGTTACCCCGGCCCTATCCATGCGGGCTCGTTCATGGGTCATGTGCATGTAGGGCAGCGCAACCTCTGGCACTTCCGAAGGCATTTCCAATTCGGCGATCTTTGCAAGGATTGCGAGGTCGGCGGCATCGGGTTTCTTCTCCTGCTTTGCCTTGCCCACCCGGTAACAGATCAAGGATGGCTTGCGCTTGGGAATCTGCATAGTCACGCCCGTCACTCTGTCGAGCTTGGTCTCGAAGACCTTGTCAAGACTGCGCTTGCCGACATCCGCGTGGCAATGCGGGCATGGGAAGCTCTCCTTCACTCGCTTCGTCTCCTCATCCAGCGCCTCGTCGAGAAAGACGACATCCCCCGCGCATTCCGGGCAGGTGAAGACCTCGCTCCAGACGGTATAATCAATGCGCCCCTTGGTCTTGCCGTCTGAATGCATCGTTTCGTACATCCAGCCGAGCTCTCGCTCCGTCTCCTTCAATAACTGCCGGGCGGCGCGGGCGAATTCCCCGACGTCAAATGTCAGATTGTAGTTGGCCGCGATGAACGTGGCGGCGGGGGCCAGGTCGTTGAGTACGCAACGGCGCGCACCCCAGGCGGGCGGCGGATGGCCTTCGGACTGCCAGTACTTTTCGAGCTGCATCCGGTAGTCGGAGGGAGCGGCGCCGCACCACTGGGCGGCCACGCCGGTCATGCCCGACCCGGCGAAACCGTCGAGCACGGTGTCGCCCGGCTCGGTGTAGTGCAGAATCGAGGGCACGATGGCCAGGTGCGGCACCTTGGTGTGGTAGGAGTGCGCTTTGTAGATGGGGTGGGTCTTCCCTTCGCTCACGTCCACGGCAAACGGCTCGCGGCTATATGATCTTTGATTCTCGATTGGGGATTTGTGATTTTGCCAGAAGTGGATCATGTCCGCTATGAACGGATTCGGGCACGCGGTGTAGTACGGCGGATCGGATAGCGCCAGGATGTCCTCGTCCGCGCCGATGGGGAACCCCTCGATCTTTCGGAACTCCGGGTCCTGCAGCTTCTCGCGCAACTTCTCGAGGAAATATTCCCTGCGTTTCTCATCGCTTGGGAACGTCATGCCGAGACACTCTAATGCTCCGTCCCGACCGCCTTCGTACTCGGTCTTGAAAAACTCGTCCGAGCCTGGGTCGGCTGGCACCAGGTTCTCCTTGAAGAGCCGTGGCCCGTCGTTGTTGATCTTTGCTTTTGCCATAGGGTGCCTCGCTTACTCCAGAACTATGCGGACCTTGCCGGGCTCCTTGCCCTTGGTGAGCTGGTCCAGGTACTCCTCGAATCGCTTCTTCATCTCTGCGGGAGTCGCCGGGGAACCACCCGCCAGAATCGCGGCACGCAGATCATCCATCTTAATCGACACCTTCGTCAGCCCCGACAACGCCTCCTTCATCGCCTGGATGAAGTCCTGCGTCAGATCGTCCGGCAGAGCCTTCTTCTTTATAAAGCCGTCCACCAGCTTCCGGGGCCCGGTCTTGAGCAGGGCCAGGTTGCCCTTGGTGGTCGGGTCCTCCAGGTTCGCCAGCAGGGTGCGACACCAGTCCTCGACCAGCTTGTCCAGCCCATCATCCATCTGCGCGAGAACAGCCGATGCCGCGACGACGGTAGACTCGACACTGGGCTTGAACCCGCAGTGCGGGCAAAGCGGCGCGGAGTCCATGTCCTGCTCGGTCAGAGCGAAGCAGCTCTTCAACCCGGCCAGGCGGTTCTGAAATTCCGTGAGCTGCTGGCGCGGCATGAGATCGATGGTCGATAGCTTCTGAAGGATCTTCAGCCGGTCGTCCGTCATCAGTTTCGCCTTGCGCTTATCCTCGGTGACACCGAGGCGAGCCTTAACATGCATGGCAAGGTAGCCTTGGACAAAGGACTTCTTCGCATCCGCGAGTTGCCGTCCGGCCTGCTGGCGAAACCCGGACACCGCGCGTTTGGCGGGGTCGCTGATCTTTGACACGACCTCGTCCCGCGTCGATTTCATGGCGGCCACCCACTCGTGGTCCGACGGCAGAATCGCCTCGGCGGTCGAGAGGTACGATGCCGTCGTGCCCAGGTCCGTCAGGAGTGCCTGTAAGGACTCGATCTCGGTCAGCGTCTGAATCCCCTTGCGCTGGCTGGTCACGTCTTGCGCATCGAAGCGGAAGTTTTTCAGTTTGCCCGGCGATGTGTATGCCTGGAGCGACTCCAGGAATGCCTTTGTTTCGCCGAGTTGGGTCCGCCGCGACTGGACCTCGTCCGCAGAAAGGAGACTGCGTCCCCAAAAGGCCAGACCGGCCTGCAAGGTCTGCTCGGCAACTACCAGCCGCTTCACAACGCCAGTGGCCGCCGTGAGCATCTGCTGAACGGGCTCCTCGTTCCCCTGGGTCACCAGTTGCGCCATGCCCGGCGCGAGGTCGAGCAACTCGAACACGGCCTTGATTGCGGGAAGATTCCAGTCTTTCGGCCGCTCAATGTGCTTGAACTGCGCGAGCTCGTCTATGCCGGTGCCCGCCAACTGAGCCAGCCCGGTTGCATCGAACTTCTTGCCGGGGATTGCCATGACGAGGTCGCCGGAATAGACCAGCGCCGACAGGACAACCACGGCCCAGTCCGGCTCAAGGCGGAACGATTCAGGGGCAAGGTACTCGACCCCGAGCACGTCATGAACCAGCTCTGACCGATTGACGACCTGTCCGTGACCTTTCTTCTTAAGGACCGAAAGGACATGCTTGGCGTACTTCGAGCGATAGGGATCAAGGCGTTCGCCATCGAGCAGTTCCATCGCGTCCAGAACCGCTGTGGCCTGCTTCGTGCGGTTTTGCCCGGCTATGGCGCGAAGGGCGTCTTGCGCGGCCTGCGGGCGGTTGGCGCTCGTGATGAGCACCGAGAACGCGGGGTACTCCGGAGCCTGATCCTGGAAGGTCGGGCCCAGGCAGATGCCCGCGATAGCGTTGACCAGATCGCGGAAATTGATCCGTTCGTGCGATGCTATGCCCGAGAGTTCACGAATGGATCGCCCCTTGGCCCATTCCGTGATGGACTTGGATCGGCCTTGGTGGGTCACCTCGAACGCCGTCGTCATGCTCTTCTGGAGCCAAAGCACGAGTTCCCGCAGGAATCCCGACGACTTCGACTCGTAGGTCGCCTTGGCATTGCCCGACGAAGTGGACGCCAAGTCCAGCGCCGCAGCGTATTTCTTGAGCGCGTCCCTGAATGCATCGTCGGTGTTCGCCAGCCGCAGAATGAGTTCGTCGGGCTTCTTCTCGTCCTTGAAGTGCGGTGGATCGAAGGGCTGGATGAAGTAGACGTAGAAATCGCGGGGCGGGACGGCGGTGGACCGCTCGTTTGGCGCACCGAAGAACAGGTAGCCATGCCGGGCGGCCTTGCGCTCCAGCCACTCGACCTCATGCTGCCAGATCTTGTAGCCGGTGATGTAGGTCTGGTCGGTGCATTCCATCACCCGCTTGAGCGCCTCGTAGTAGTAGCGGTCAAGCTGCGAGGAATCCAGAGATTCAGCCCGCTTCTCGATGAGCGCGTTGAAGTCGTCAGTCTTCTTGAGATCGAGGTAGTACTGGCGGTTGTCGGGGTTCGACGAGATGAACTGACCACTCACGGTCTTGAGCACTTCCTTCAGCACCGTCTCCACCTGCGAGAGCAGATCGTCCGATGGCGTGCCGCCCAGTTCCTCGATGCCGGGCTGATAGAGACACAGCGTGTCGCGCAGTTCTTCAGCCGTCGCCCCCAACGGCGCGTGGATGTCCCGATTGGTCAGGCGATGCACGGACAGGGCATGGATGAGCCGGAGCGCCATTGGCCTATACGCCGGACGGGTGAACGCCTGTTGCACCCGAGACTCCAGCACCTGGCTGCAATCGATGACAGCCTTGATGTCCGGCACGGCGCGGAACGAGGGATTCTCGCGCAAGGTGGTCCAGTAGCTGTCGTAGGCGATCAGTGCGGGCCTGTCCTCGGGTATCTCCTCGTTCAGGACTTTCTTCATCGCCAGGGACAGAGTCTTCAGGACCTCGCGCTTCTCGACCGCCGTGACGCGCTCGAAGGTGTCGATGTAGTCCGGATGAACCGGGAACAGCCGCACGAACTCGTCCATGCGCTCGTTCATGCGCCCATAGAACCGGGTGAACGGCGTGAGGTAATCGCGGATTTTCGCTTGCTGATCCGCCGTCTTCTTGAGCAGACGCTCTGCCACGACGTACTTCACATCCTTGCGGGCAATCAGGACCTGGTCAAAGCGGTCTTTAACCCGGCGAATACTGTCCGCAACAAAGGAGAACCTCGGGCTGTCGAAGATCGCCTCCTGGACGCCCGCGATGAAGCGGAACCGCAGGTCCTTGCACACCTCGCCAATCTCGCGCAGGAAGTTCAGGTCGAGAATCAGTTCCTGATCCTTCCGGGTGCGGAGGAAATCAAGCAACTCGTCCACCACGAGCAGCAACCCTTGATCGGGATACTTCGTGTCGAAGACCGCCATCATCTCCTCGAATGCGCGCTTGCTGCTGGAGACCTTCGCGGCCGAGGGAAACTCGTACTCGACACCCATCGACTCCAGATGTTCCTCCAACTCCGCCACGAGGATGTCGCGCAGCGACATCGTGGTTGCGCCAATCTCGGTGCGCACGACGCGGAATCGACCACCGATTCTTGCCGCCGCTTTCGCAACCTTCTTGTCATTCAGGTGCTCGATGAGATGGGCATTCTCGGCCACCGCCGAGATCACGGACATGAGATGCGATTTGCCGGTGCCGTAGTTTCCGACAACCAGGAACCCCTTGTTGTCCGCCGGTTGGTCAATCTGGAGCTGGGGGATGATCACGCTTGTCAACTTCTCGGCCATCTCATCGGAGATGACGTAGGTGCTCACGAGCTGCCGGGCGGCATTCGCCCTGTCGGCGTCGCGCAACTGCACAACGGTCTCGATGGGCTCGAACTGGATCAGGTCTCCATATTTCATTTGCAGGGCTCCTTCGGCTGACAAGACTGCTTCACTTCCTCGACCACCACTACGGTCATGTCCGTCAGCGGATACTGGCGGAATTCGGGATGGTCGGGCGTTGCATAGAAAAGGGATTCGGCATTCGTGCGCCCATTCCAGGACACGACGATGGTTCGACTGCGCGAGAGCCCCTGGAAGATTCGCAGCGGATCCTGTTTCAGGTGGGTGTCGAACAGGATTTCGTTGTTGTCGAGCAAAACCTCGTCGCGGCCGGTTTCGGTGACGATCTGGTCCAGCAGGCGTGGGAGTTGCAATGACCGCTGGCGTTCGGTCAGATCGAGGAGCCGTTTCGACAGTTCCAGGTTGACATTGATCAGGGGTACGCCCGCCGCATCGCGCACCTGCTGCATCGCTGTGGTCTTGCCGGAGCGACTCGGGCCGACCACAACCACCAGACGATAATAGGAGGTCTTCACGACCGCCATTCCTTCGACAATTCGTTCTGACAGGACAGGCGGCATGCCTATTCTCCTCCCCGCGATGAGGTCTTGCCCAGGTCGCCCTTGCCCGAACCGAGCTCCTCTTTGAGTTCGAGGAGACGCTTGACCAGAAATGGCTGCGGCATCCGTTTGCCGTTTTCCCAGTGGTTCACGGTGCTGTAGGTCACGCCGACCTTCTGGGCAAACTGCTCCTGCGTGAGCTTCATCCGTTCACGTAAGTCCTTCACGAGCCGTGCTATGTCTGCTTCATGCATGGTCTTCATCCTGGCATCGTCTCCGGGCCATTTCTGGCTTATGTAAAACGACATGATATTCTACATACCGAACCTCGATTGTCAATGCGTAACATCGACAGCAGAAAAATCGACAACAGAAAACCACAGTCTCCTACAAGGCAGTTCGCACTGCGGCGTCTCGGGGAACCGTCTCGGGCACGTCTCGCGGGTCAGGCAATCTATGTCTAAGCTATTGCATCGCAAACACGTTGTTCCATTCAATCGCCGCCCTGGACCAGCAGCAGCACCCACGTTCCGATAGTCGTCCGCAGTTCTCCGGCAGTCGATCCGTTATTTCTAGGCGCGTTCCGGATTTTTTGCCTCCAAATAAGCGCGTTCAGGAAATGGCTGTGCATTCGGTAACGGTAAGAACACCGCCACATTTTGGACACGGTTTGCCGGCAAGCTCGCAGAGATCAACAACCCTCGTGCTCTTGCACTTCCTGCAGCGCTTCTTGTCTGTTTCCGGGTCTCAGAATTCCATCTGCCGGTGTCCCCGGACACCGATTATGCGCGTCTCGCCAAGTGCGGTCTCTTTGTTGATGTGTTGGTGCCCGTGTATCACCGCCGTCGGCGTCGCCCGCCGAATATAGGCGGTCAACCCCTCGAATCCGAAGTGGATGCCGTCATCCTTGTCATGAATTCCCTGCGGGGAGTTGTGGGACACCAGCACAT
>JBIKUM010000207.1:0-5638 GCA_044347585.1 Terrimicrobiaceae bacterium | reverse complement strand
GACCGGAAAGACGCTTGTGGAGAAGTTGGGTGGCCACACAAGCCTTGAGCGCGTGATTTTCCAACTGCACTGGAGAGTTGAAAATGCCAACGATTGCGTCGCCGATGTATTTATCCACATAGCAACCCTCCTCCATAAGAATATCCGTCATCGCGCTGAGATATTCATTCATGAGGGCGACGAGTTGCTGCGGTGTGAGCATTTCAGAGAAGCCGGAGAAGCCCTGGACATCCGAGAAAAAGGCAGTGATCTCCGCATCGATTCCACCGAGCTTGGGTTCCTCTCCACTATCGACCATCTTCTCGACAAGCGAAGGCGAGAGGTAGGTGCCGAACATTCCTGTGATCCGGCGCTTTTGACGCCGTTCGTTGGAGAGGTGGATCAGCGTGCCAGAAAAGGTGCAGGAAACAGCCGCACCAAGCGGAGCCACGAGCGGGATGATTGTTTCATAGGCTGAAAAAAGCACAAAAGCTGCGACGATATAGCCGAGCACAACGACTGCCCCGAACAGTCTGGCGAGACCATTGAACTTCTGCGGAACGATGCAAAAAGAGGCCGCCGCAAAGCCGAGGAGAAAAATGAGGGCGCAGTTCAACCATACCGGAGGTCGTTCGACGAAACGACCGGAGAGGATTGTTTTAAGCAGATTCCCGTGCACGGACACGCGCGGCACAGGATGCGAACCGTTCAGCGGAATGAGGCTTATGTCCTTGAGCAAGGGATCAACCGGCCCAATGAGAACTACGCTGTCCTTGAAGGGCTCAAAAAACTCGCGGGCCGCTTGCTTTTCCTCCTCCGTGCCGCTTTCAAGCGCCTGCCCGAAGGCCATCACATGAACGATGCTCGCATGGTGGTCTTTTTCCATCCAGGCACCGAACCAATTCGGCTCTGCCAGTTGTCCCATGAGAAGAGGAATGGATGCCATCGTGGTGCCGTCCTCTTTCTTCACGAGGAGCTCATCCTCCTCGATGGAAACCGTAGATGCTGGCAACCCCCAATAAAGCAATGCCAACTTCAGCGACAACGGCAGGTAGGTGTGGTTCGAGGTTTTTGCAAAAAACGGGATGTAGCGGACATCATTGCCAATCGTATCGATCAGGCCGACATGTCCCCATGTGGGGCCGACGATTGGGAAGGCGGGGAGTTCCGGAGTTTCGTCCTCGGGAGTGGGATTTCCTTTTTGAAAGAGAAACGGGAAGTTTCCTTTCGTGCCGAATGTGGCTGCTGCCACGACATTTTTATTTTTGTGAATCGATTTGCCGAGGGCCTTGCTCCCGACCTCCGCTTCTTCGCGACCCAGCGCCGGAATGCCTGCCATCGAAAACACAAAATCCATCCCCGCCGCCTTGATCCCTCCGTGTTTGAAGAGCGCGTCCAGCGCCATCGCGAAATACTCACGGTTCCAAGGAAAATTCCCGAGCTTGCTGATCGACTCGGTATCAACATCCACATAGCAAACCTTCACGGGAGCATCCATCGACCCACGCATCTTGATCCGGGCATCGATCGCCTGGTTTTCAAATGGAGCCAGAAATCCATCCGGCCCGAGAAAATCCTTTCGCGCCGCAAAAGGCGTGAGAGGAATCTGCGAGAGCAAAGCCCAAAGGCTGCAAAGAACTAAAAATACGATAATCGAAACAACCGTCTCTTGTTGGGAATTTTTTTTGGTCACGATTTGGAAAACAAAGGCAGTCTCTGATCTTAATTGAAAGGAGTGTCAAACTTCCTGAGCGAAAGAGGAGTATTTGCTGATGCGGGAGGTGTTCTGTTAGGAAAGGACTCTTCTTTTATGAAAACGAAAAACCTCCTCGAAATTCTTGCCACGCCCAGTCCTTCGGGATGGGAGAAAGACGGTCAGCGGCTTTGGATCAAAAATGTGACTCCGCATGCGGACCGGGTTGAGTCGGATCCGCATGGGAATGCTTGGGCGGTCTTGGAGGGGGCGGAAGCCAAGGCTCCGAGGGTCATGCTGGAGGCCCATGCGGATGAGATTGGATTTATTGTGAGGCATATCGATGACAAGGGCTTTCTCGCCGTCGGGCCGATTGGAGGTTCCGACCGCACGCTGGCTTCGGCGCGGCGGATCAGGCTTTTTGGATCGAAGGGAGTCGTGCAGGGAGTGATCGGCAATACGGCGATTCACTTGCGCGATACTTCGAAAGACAAACCTGCCGAGTGGAAGGAACTCTTCATCGATGTCGGCGCATCCTCAGCGAAGGATGTCGAAAAACTGGGCATCCGCGTCGGAACGCCGGCGGTTTTTGTCGATGATGCGATGGAGTTTTCCGATGGACTGATCGTCGGGCGCGCATTGGACAACCGGATTGGCGGCTTCATTCTTGCGAATATTCTCGCCGAGCTCCATTCCGCGAAAAAACGCCCATACGCCTCCACATATGCTGTCAATGCGGTGCAGGAGGAGATCGGTTGCCGGGGCGCACAAATGGCCGCGCACCGCATTCGTCCATCCGTTGCGATTGTCTTCGATGTCACCCATGCGACCGACACGCCGGGCATCAATGTGAAAGAACATGGCCTCGTCGAACTTGGCAAGGGCCCGACTATTTCCCACGGCGCGGCGAACCATCCGCTCGTCATGCAGCGCCTCATCGAAGTCGCCGAAAAACACAAAATCCCGCTCCAGCACGAGGCCGTCTCGCGCAGCACAAGCACGGATGCCGATGTCATCTACACAAGCCGCGATGGCGTGGCCTGCGGACTCATTTCAGTGCCGCTTCGCTACATGCACTCGCCGGTGGAAATGATCTCCCTCGAGGATGCAAAAAACGCAGCAAAACTGGCGACGGCATTCATTCGCAGTATTCAAAAAACCGACACCTTCCGCATGCTCGACTGAGGCTGGGCATTTGACGGCGGGCAGAATCAAGGCCACAGAGAAGTATGATGTTCTGGGAGCACCATACGGACCCCCTCGCCTCCGGGAGGGTTTTTGCGGGCCGGGTTTTTCAGCAGTTTCTGCTGGGTCTGGCGCTGGTTCTCTTTGCCATCGGCGTGGGATTGGCGGGATACATGTGGATTGGAAACCTGAACTGGGTGGATGCCTTTCTGGAGAGCTGCATGCTTCTGAGTGGCGCAGGGCCTCTCTACACCGAACGGGAGTCCACCAATGCCCTGAAGATTTTTTCGTCCCTCTACTGCCTCTTTGGAACCCTTGTGGTTGTTGTAATGGTTGCCTTGCTCGCATCACCGGTGGTGCACCGCATTTTACACCGGGTTCACTTCACACATTCGAAGCAGTGAACCTGCCAATACGGGCTGCTATCTGGTCGGGGCGGCTCGTTTTTTGGTGAACTCGAGAACGGCTGCGACGACTTTTTCCATGGGGATGTCCTCCATACAACGGAAGTCGATAGGACACTCGCGCAGGAAGCAGGGACTGCATTCCACTTTTTGGCGAATGACTTTACTGCGTGAGCTGCGCGGGCCGGTGAGGACGGGTTCGGTGGATCCGAAAAGGGCAACGAGCGGTGTGCCGATGAAGTCGGCAAGGTGCATGGTGCCGGTGTCATTGGTCAGAAGACCGCTGAGCTTGGAGAGCAGATCCATCAACTCGCCGAGCGTGGTTTTTCCAGTCAGATCGGTGACATTGGGAAGGCCATTTGAGATTTCGCGGGCGATCGCTGAATCCGCAGCCGTGCCAAGAATGACCCAACTGCAATCAACCTGTTCGTTGACCTGCTGGACGAGCATTCGGAATTTGTAGGCGGGCCAACGCTTGGCGGAACCGTATTCCGCACCAGGGCAGATGCCGATGACGCGCTCCTTGCCAGTCGCCTTCCAAAGAGAAACAGCAGGTGGCGGGGTCTCCGCTCCGCAGCGGGCCGCGATATGCCAGTAGCGATCGGCGTGATGCAGCGGGGTGGTGTGGTTTTTTTTTCGGGGAATAATGATCTGGTCGAGAAATACAGAGCGCGAGTGTCCGGCATAGCCAACGCGGCGGCGAATTCCTGCGAGCCAGACTTCGAGTGCTGAGCGCAGGGAATTCGGCAAAAGAACAGCGGCTTCGAACTGGCCCCTGAGTTTTCCTGCAGTGGCAAAAATCGACTCACCAGGTTCAATGCCGATGACCTCGTCCACATCCCCCACCCTCTGCCAGAGACCGGCGAGCTTTTGCGGGCATAGCACGGAAACGCGCGCGTCGGGGCGACCGAGTTTGAAGGCTCTCACCGTGGGGATGGCCATGACGGCATCGCCCAGCCAGTTTGGCGAGCGAACGACAATAC
Organism: Terrimicrobiaceae bacterium; assembly: GCA_044347585.1. Classification (GTDB taxonomy): domain Bacteria; phylum Verrucomicrobiota; class Verrucomicrobiia; order Chthoniobacterales; family Terrimicrobiaceae; genus UBA967. The sequence goes on along the minus strand of JBIKUM010000207.1, from coordinate 1,394 downwards.
GGAATGGCGCAGGGTCGGGCTCCGTGGGTGGCTGGTAGATTCCCCGCTTGGCTTCGTTGATGAGGAAATTCGGCAACGGGGTCTTCCAGCGGTTGTGAACCCAGAACCAATCGGCCGGCGAGACGCGGATTTGTTTTTCGAGGGCTTTGTTGATGTCCAGCGTGAGTTGCTCGGGCTTTTCGGCAGACCACGGGACTTCAGGACTGAGCACCACGCGCCAGCGGGCGAACCCGGTCGTATAGATGGCAGCAGGGATTACTGCGGCATTCGTGCGGATGGCGAGCGTGGCTGAGAGTGGAGAGGTCGAGCAAAGGCGGTTGAAAAACGGCGTCCAGACACCGCTGTTTCCAGCGTGTTGATCCACGAGAACGCCGAGAATGCCGGGTTCGCGCAACAAAGCCAGCGCACCTTGAAAACCAGCTTTGCGGTCGAAAGTCTGAACCCCCAACCTGCGGCGGTCGCGGTTCACGAGATCGTCGACCAATTTATTGTGGAGGGCTTGATAGACCGTGCCGAAGTGCGCTTCGGGAACTTGGAATACCAACTGGGCATAGAGTTCCCAGTTTCCAATGTGATTGATGGCAAGGAGCACGGGACGCCCTTTGGCGATGTTTTGCCGGATGGCGTCGAGGTTTTCGATGTGGGCAATACGCTCGATCTCCTTTTGGGAGAGGGTTGGAATTTTTATGGCGCTCGCAACATTGGCTCCCAGAGTGGTGAAGTGCTTGAAGGCGAGCGCGCGGATGGCTGCCTCGGACATTTCCCCGCTGAATGCCACGCTCAGATTTTCCCTTGCGAGGCGGCGGTAGCCGGGCAGGATGAGCCAGAGCAAAGCGCCCACCGCTTGTCCCAAAACAAAACACACGGAAAGCGGCAGGAGTCGGATAAACCCGAGGGTGAGCAATGCCAAAATGTAAACCAGACGATCTGCCATGACGGACACTTTATCTAACGGGAATCCCACGCTGACGGAAACCAATTCCATTCAACCGGGAGGCATCGTGGGCATACTTGGAGGCGGGCAACTCGGGCGCATGCTGGCCATCGCCGCGCGACGCATGGGCTACCGCGTGCATGCCTACGAACCCCAACCCGACTGCCCGGCCGGCCAGATATGCGATGTCGAAGTGAATGCGCCCTACACCGATTCCGCCTCGCTGCGGGCTTTTGCCGAGGGGGTGGATGTCATTTCCTTTGAATTCGAAAACATCCCGCGCTCGGCTGTGGAGGCGGTGGAGGCTCTTCGACCAGTGAGGCCTCGAGGCGAAGTGCTGCACATCTGCCAGAACCGGGAGCGGGAAAAAAACTTCCTCCAAGCGAATGGATTCCCTTGCGCGCCTTTCCGCGTGGTGGACTCCCCATCCAGCCTGCGCCAGGCGCTTGCTGAAATCGGC
>JBIKUM010000206.1:0-5666 GCA_044347585.1 Terrimicrobiaceae bacterium | reverse complement strand
GACCAGGCCGGCGTGACCCGCGACCGCATTGGCTCGATCTGCAACCTCGGCCAGGCTCCGTTTGAGATCACCGATACCGGCGGCATTGGATCCGAGCCGGACCCCGATTTCGCCGAGAGCACGCGCGAGGGGGCTTTCATCGCGATGGGGAGTGCGGATGTGATTCTTTTTGTAACGGACTCGATCGATGGCATGACGCCTTTGGACGGCGAGCTTTCGACAATGATCCGCACCGCTGCGAGGCAGGTGATTTTGGTCGTGAACAAAGTGGATACGGAAGGCCACGAGTCACGCTCCTTTGAGTTTTCGCGTCTGGGTTTTAAAAATCTGGTGACCGTCAGCGCGGCCCACGGGCGCGGCATCGGCGAGCTTGTGGATATGATCGAGTCGCTCCTGCCCGAGCCGGAGCCCGAGTTGGAAGCCCATGAGATGCCGCCGCTCAAGCTCGCTCTCATCCGCCGTCCGAATGTGGGAAAATCCTCCCTCGTGAATCAAATCCTCCATGACAACCGCACGACGGTGAGCGATATCGCGGGCACCACGCGGGATACCATCGATGTCGAGGCCGACTATGAGGGGCAGCACTACATTCTCTGCGACACGGCTGGCATCCGCCACCGCTCGAAGCACAACACCTCGGTCGAGGTCTTCAGCGTCATGCGTTCGGAAAAAACCATCCGCCGCGTGGATATCAACATCCTCGTCATCGACGCCACAAGCGGTGTCACGGCGCAGGACAAAAAAATCGCCGGTCTCATTCAGAAGGCCAAGAAGCCGGCCATCATCGTCCTGAACAAATGGGATCTCATTGAGAAGCAGACGAACAACGACCCCGAGTTGCTTAGGGAGCATGTGGATCGCGCGAGGGCGGAATTGTTTTTTCTCGATTACGCTCCAGTCGTGATTCTCTCGGCACTCACCGGAGAAAATATCCGCCGACTTTTCACTATGGTCGAAAAGGTTCGCCAACACGCCACGCGCCGTGCCGGAACGGGCGAGTTGAACCGCGTTCTTCGTGCAGCCATGGAGCGGCAGGCACCGCCATCCCGCGGGTCGCGCCGTTTCAAACTCCTTTACGCCACGCAGGCGAAGGAGAGCTCGAACTCCCAAATCGCCCCGCCGCTCTTCGTCCTCTTCGTGAACGATCCAAGGCTTCTGCCTGAGAGTTACCAGCATTACCTCTGCGCCCGCATCCGAGACGAATGGGAATACCCCGGCCTCCCTATCCTCATGCGCCTGCGCGGTCGCGAAGGTGTCACGCAGGAAATGAACGAGTGAGATTTTCCGGGGCTGCTTTAAAAGTCGCGGCTTGATGCGTTCAGCGATGCCTCGGGGCAGTAGATCGAAACGGGTTCGCGTTTCCACCAGGCACCGGATTCGCTGCGTTCGGCAGGAGTGGTGAAGGTGTAGCTGTCAACAACAGCGCGGACGAATTTCGGCGGATTTTCAGGGAAGGGATTTTTTTCAAGAAGGGCCAAAACTGCCGGCGAGCCTTGCAGTAGGCGTGTCAGGAAATTCGGAAACCACGGGGTTGTTTCGATCCTGCCAAGGGCGGCGAACCACATTTGCCAATCGAGCCTGGGTTGGTAGGGGGCGATGATGGGAAGCGGGCGGTCCAAGGTGCCGGGCTTGTAGCGGAATTTGTAGGTTCGCCAATCATGGCCGTCGTCACTCCCCTGAACAATGATCTCGCGCCGTTGCGTGGTCATCACGGCAAAGAGCCCGTAGCCATTCAGCGAGCGGAGTGGTGCCACTTTGGAATAGGCCTCCGCCAGAGGTGCCAAGAAGGGAGGCATGGTGCGGAACGAGGCGACCAAGGGAACCAGAGACAAAACGAGCAGTGGCACAAGGACTGGAATGCGAATCCAAGGTGTGACACAGAGAGCGCGCAGGCCTTTTTGACGCAGAAATCCCGGCCAGCACCGATCGTCGAGAAGAAGAAGGCAGAGCGCGGTTGTGAGAATGTTGAAAAACGCAAAGTTCCCGGTCAGCGCGATGCCGATCTGGAGGGCGATGGTCGCCCAGGCAGCGACCAAGCGGGGATTCCTTGGCAGGAAAAAGGCAAACGGCAGGATCAGTTCGATGACAAACAGGATCGCGCAGGCGGCCGTGAGAACATCAACCGGAAGGTGGTGCGCAAACCAGGCGAGGGGATTCGGCAGGGGCTGCGTAAGAAAATGAAAATCCAGCGCCCGCAGGCTCCGCCAAGTGTCGTCGCCACTCGAGAGCTTCACCACGCCCGAGCAGAAGATCAGGCGGAACAGCAGCGCCACAGCCGCGAAGCGGGCAAGACGAGGAGGCTCCGAGAAGCCCGCATTTGGCTTCCATCGCCAGGGGGCCATGAATACCGCCAGAAAGCCTGTTTCGATCAGCAACGCATCCCATTGAAAGCTGTAGAAATCCTGTCCCGCCGTGCAAAGCGAGAGCATGACGGCCCACAGCACGAGGAAACAAAGCGGTTGGACGACGCCAAGAAGTGCGACAAGGGAAGCGGCGATGCCGATATCCGTAAGAAGAAGCAGCGTTTCCAGACTGGGGGAGAGCCAGACAAGCGAAGGCAGCGCCCAAAAAGCGGATGGGCCGAATCGGGCGCCGACCGCTTCAAAAAAGGGAGCGACAGGCAGGATGCCATCCGGTCCATGGAGACCGGCGGCCTGGTGTCTGAAGGAAAGCAGGGCGACAAGGAAAATGGCTGCCAGAATCCGGAGGAAGAGGCCGTTCGCCACGGCAAACGAGGGTTTTTGCGTGGAGGTTCCCCAGAGCAGGGCTGTGAGGCGCGAAAAGAGAAGTCGGTTCCGCGCCACAAAGGCATAGGCGCCATCGGAGATCCCTGCAAAAAGACGGCTCCGCTTGTAGAGGGTGAGGCCCGCCTGCGCTGTGATGGCGTGTGGAGCTGTGATTTCCAGAACCGCTGCGGCGCCGGATGCGCGCGAACCGTCGGGGCGGATGAGCTGAACTGCGTGCTCGAATTCCTCCTTGGAAATCTGCGGGTAGAGAGCCTCGGCCTCGCTCGCCGGCATGTAGTTGACCGACTCGCCACTGAGGCCGCGCCAACGCTCAATCCACTTGCGGCAGAATCCGCAGGAACCGTCGAAGACGAGCACCGGGCGGGTCATTTTTTCAAAAGCTTTGCCAAGGCGGCAGCGGGATTTTCCACTGTGTTGGCGGTGATGGTGAGTGAGCGAATCTTCGTGGAGGGCAGGCGGAATTTGAAGTCGCGGAAGGTTCGTTCGAGAACAGTCATGAGGCCGCGAGCGCCAGTTTTTTCATCCCTCGCCAGCGCGGCGAGTCTGCGCAGTGCATCAGGTTCGAAGCGGAGGCCGATGCCATAGGCGGCGAACGAGCGTTCGTATTGATGGATGAGACTGCTCTCGCTGCGGCTCAGAACATTGAAAAGGTCGTTCTCATCCAGGGCGTGGCAGGCGACGCGCACTGGCAGGCGGCCTACGAATTCGGGCTCCAGACCGAAGCGAATGAAGTCCGCCGTGCTGATCTGCGCGTGGGCTTTTTCCAAACCAAGTTGGGGCGAGGTCAGGCGGTCGCGGATAATCTGGTCGATGCCGACGAACGCTCCGCTGGCGATAAAGAGAATATGGCGTGTCGAGATGGTGTCGGGCATTCCCGGTGTGTTGCCTCGGGCGGCACTCATGGCGGACTGGAGTTGACCGGTCACATCATTCGGCGACAGCACTGGCACATCGCCGTCTTCCATCAGTTTGAGGAGATTGGTTTGGACGCCCCGCCCGGAGACATCCCTTCCACCGCCGTCGGATGATCCCGCGAGTTTGTCCACCTCATCGAGGTAGATGATGCCATGGGAGGCGCGTTTGATATCGCCGCTGGCGCGGCGGATAAGGTCGCGCACGAGGTCGTCCACATCTCCGCCGACATAGCCGGTTTCGCTGAATTTCGTGGCGTCGGCCTTTACGAATGGAACGCCGATGAGATCGGCGGCGGAACGGATGAGGTGGGTTTTGCCGACGCCGGTTGGTCCGAGGAGGAGGACATTTTGTTTTTGATAGAACGGAGCCTCCTTGCCCTCGAGCGTGAGGCGCACATGCTGGAAGTGGTCGCAGAGGGCCACACCGAGCACTTTCTTGGCCTCGTTTTGGCCGATGACAAAGCGGTTGAGATGCCGGGCGATATCCGCCGGCTTGAGCGTGAAGGAAAATTCCTGCGAGGGCGCCGGCTTGCGGCGGACCGAGGCTTTGGAGATCTTGGCTTCGTTGACGCGGCGGAGCTTTTTGGGAATGCCTGCCGTGACGGGACCGAGTGTGTTTGGTTTCATGAAATGTTCAGTTCTTTGTCGGTGGCCACCAGTCGGTGGTAAAGCGGCATTAGACCCTCCGGAATGATTCTGGTTCCTCCGACCACGGCGATGAAATTCGAGTCGCCCACCCAGCGGGGAACAATGTGGATGTGCAGGTGGTCCTCCACTCCAGCTCCGGAGGCTTTGCCGAGATTCCAGCCAACATTGAAGCCCTGCGCCTTTACGGCGATCTCAAGCAACCTCTGCGCGTGAACACTCAAGCGCCAAAGATCCAGGATTTCGTCTTCGGTGACCTCCGACATTTTTACAACCTTACGACAGGGAACAGCCATGAGATGTCCGGCGGAGTAGGGGTATTTGTTCATGACAAGAAAGGCTGTGGGCCGCCTCGCCACAACAAGATGCGCGGAGTCGTCATCCGTCTCCGCCGCCTCTTTCAAAAAATCAACCCCGCTGCGGTGCTCGGCCTGGAAATACTCGACCCGCCACGGCGCCCAGAGCGACTCGATGGTGTCTTTGGGAAATTGCTCGTTCACAGCCGGAGGATGCCCCGTCCGCTCGGGGGAGGGAAGGGATTTTCATTTCGAAGCAGGCGTCTTGACGATCCCCCGCCCGAGTAGCACCCTCCGCGCATGTCACTTGAAATTCTTCAGCGTCCCCGACGCAACAGGCGCTCTGAAAACATTCGCCGGCTTGTCCGTGAGACGATCTTGCGTCCGGAGGATTTGATCTGGCCGCTTTTCATTCATGAATTGAAGGATGACATCGCGATCGAGTCCATGCCCGGGGTTTCGAGGCTTGGAGAGGCTTCGCTGTTGCACGCTTGCGAGCGCGCCTTGGAGTTGGGCATTCCTGCCGTGGCTATTTTTCCAAGCATCAATCCAACACTAAAAAATGATGTTGGATCTCATGCCTTCGAGGCCGCGAACCTCCTCTACCGCTCTGTTGCAGAGGTTAAAAAGAGGTTTCCCAATCTGGTTGTGATCACCGATGTGGCCCTGGATCCCTACACCGATCATGGCCACGATGGCCTGCTCTCGCCTGATGGCTCGAGCGTTGAAAACGACAGCACCGTCGAGATGCTCTGCCGCTTGGCCGTTATGGAAGCGCAGGCTGGTGCCGATATTGTGGCTCCCTCGGACATGATGGATGGCCGCATCGCCGCAGTGCGCCGAGCGTTGGATGCTGCTGGCTTTTCTCAGACCGGCATCATGTCCTACGCCGCCAAGTATGCCTCAGCTTACTACGGGCCCTTCCGCGACGCTGTGGGCAGCAAGATCGGCAAGGATGCGATCAGCAAGTCCACTTACCAAATGGATCCCGCCAACTCCCGGGAAGCTCTCCGCGAGGTCCGTCTCGATCTGGAGGAGGGTGCCGACATCGTTATGGTCAAACC
>JBIKUM010000010.1:0-19133 GCA_044347585.1 Terrimicrobiaceae bacterium | reverse complement strand
CCGAGGTCGGTGAGGGCGATGGTGGGAAATTGTCCGGCATCCTGCGCGAGGTAGCCGAGGCGCAGGAGATCGCGGCCGATCGCACTCCACTGCGGGCGAGTGAGATCTTTGCCGATGCCGTAGGTGGTGAGATTGTCATGCCCCCAGCGTTGGATTTTTTCATTCGCGGAGCCGGTCAGAATTTCGATGAGGTGGTTCATGCCGACGCCGAAGCGCCCTCCTTGCCGGACGCGGTAAACACATGAGAGCAGCATCTGCGCTTGGGTGGTGGCGTTGTAATTCTCGCGGGGTTGGAGGCAGTTGTCGCACGAACCGCAATTCGGCTCCGTGTAGGCCTCCGCGAAGTAATTCAGAAGCTCTCGGCGGCGGCAAGTCGGGCAGTCGGCATAACCCATCATGAGACGCAATTGCTCGCGAGCGATCCTCTGCTCGTGGGCGTCGCTCATTTCATCGATGAAGTGCGTCTGCTTCGCGGCATCACCCGCGCTGAAGAGCAGGAGGCAGTCGCCGGGGAGTCCATCGCGGCCGGCGCGACCGGTTTCCTGGTAGTAGCCCTCGATGTTTTTCGGCAGGTCGTGGTGAATGACCCAGCGCACATTGGGTTTGTTGATGCCCATGCCGAAGGCGATGGTGGCGCAGACTATGCGCGTCTCGTCGCGGATAAAGAGTTCCTGATTTTGCGCCCGTTCGTTGTTGGTGAGGCCCGCGTGATACGGCACGGCGGGGAATCCGCGCTCCGAGAGGCTCTCCGCCACACGGTCCGCCGAGGCGCGCGTGGCGCAATAGACGATGCCACTGTCCATCGGCCGCGATTTGATAAAGTCCAGAATCTGCTTCGTAGGCTGCTCCTTGGGAATAACGCGGTAGGAGAGGTTCGGGCGATTAAAGCTGGCTACAAAAACCTCGGGCTCGCGCAGGCGAAGGTGCTTGATAATATCCTCCCGCACGCGCTCGGTGGCCGTCGCCGTGAGTGCCATGAGCGGAATGTCGGGAAGCCATTCGCGAAGCCGTGCGATCTGGCGATACTCGGGGCGGAAATCATGACCCCACTCGGAAATGCAATGCGCCTCGTCGATGGCCACGGCAGCGACATTCCAAGCGCGGAGGTTTTCCTGCCAATGGTCGAGCATGAGGCGCTCCGGTGCCGCGTAGAGAAGCTTGTAGCGGCCTTGGTGCAGTCCCGCCAGACGCGCTTTCGTTTCTTTGACGCCAAGCGAGGAATTCAAAAATGTCGCCTCAACACCCGCAGCCTCCAATTGGTTCACCTGATCCTTCATCAGAGCGATCAGAGGCGAAACAACAAGCGTCAAACCCTCCCTCAACAGCGCCGGCAACTGAAAGCACAGCGACTTGCCGCCGCCAGTAGGCAACAGAGCAAACGAATCCCGCCCGGCGAGGTTCGCCTCCATGATCTCGCGCTGAAGAGGGCGAAATCCATCGTAGCCGAATGTGGCTTTCAGCGCTTTTTGAAGTTTATCCATGCGAAAGAAGGCGCTGAAGACTCCGCGAGAGAAGGCGCTGAATCGAGTGGAAAATTCGGGGATTGTGGGGTGCGTGGAGCAGACCCGGGCGTTCAGGGGAACGGGGGCTTGTGTGAGGTTCGCGGTTCATTCTTGGGACAAGCCAGAGGTTGTCCCTCCGAAGGAATCGATTCACGGCCAGGAAGACCGCGCTTCAGGCTGTGACGAGATCGAGCCAGGCGGGGTTTGATTCGGCGTGCAGGCGGATTTCGTCGAGGATTTGGTGCAGCCTGGTAGCGGGTTTCCATCCCCAAGCTTCGCGTGCGAGGGCAGGGTCGAGGATTGCCCAGGGAATGTCGAACGGGCGGCTGGATTGGTCGCTGGAAATTTGATTCGGGTCGTTGATGGCCAAGGCGGGGCTGATTTTTTCGGCACACCATGCGGAGAGTTCGCGGAGGGACATGGAGTTTTCGTGACCGCCAGCGAGGTTGATGATGCGGGGTTTTTCCGTCCCGCGAAAATCGATCTGCTTGAGGAGGAGCGGGACGATATCCCTCGGATGCAGGCAGTCGCGGACTTGGAGCCCCGAGCCGCCGAAGCCGATGTATTTCAGCGGACGCCCAGCGCGCCAGGAGTGAATCCAAAAGGAGAAAATGCCCTGGTCGGCTTTTCCAAATTGTCCCGCACCGGCGAGGACGCCGCAGCGATTGATCCAGACGGGGAATCCGTAGGCGTCGCCGTATTCGAGCGCGAGCCACTCGGAACAGAGCTTCGTGCTGCCGTAGAGACTGATTGGCGGCGCTGTGGAGAATTGCTCGGTGATTCCGCCGCGCGACCAACCGGGGCCGGATGCGGTGGATGGCAACTCGAAGCGGGCGGGCGTTTTTTCCATCGGCAGGCCTGCCAGCGCAGCGATCGAATAGACGCGGCTGGTGGAGAGCAGTGTGAACCCGGCTTTCCATGTTTTGCAGAGCTCCAGGAGATTCACGGTGCCGTAGAGGTTTTGGTCCACCAGATCGCGGCTAGAAGAACCATCCACCCCGGCAAGCACACTGGGATTCGCCGCGCAGTCGATGATCCAATCCACCGCCGGAAGGCTCTCGAGCAAAGTCCGGTCGCACACATCGCCGATGCGGATATCGCAGCCCAGCGCACGAAGCGGCTCCAGATTCGTCTCGCTGCCTTTGCGGGAGAGGTTGTCGAGGCCGAGGATTTCGAGGCCGGCCCGATGCTCGAGCAGTGTGCGTGTGATCACGGATCCAGCGAAGCCGCAAATGCCGGTGAGGAGGATTTTCATGTGGTGATGGGTTTTTAGCGGTTTGCTGGGGGACGGGGAGGGAAAAATCAACGACATCGCAATGTCGAGCTCATGGCAGCAAAAACTTCATAAACAATGGAGCGTCGCTCACAAAAAAGACAGTCGATCTCAATGGTGCCGGTGGATTGTTCCTCGCGGTAGGCGAGGATAACCCGATATGATCGCACCCGCAGTCTGAAAAATCCTTGGAGCTCATGCTCCAAAACCTTGATGTCTCCCTTTTCATCTTCAAGTAGGCGCAGCGCTTGGCGGAGACGCTTTCTTGGTTCGGGAGCGAGACACAGGACGAAACCCCTGACTTGCTCCGAGATGTTGACCTTCATGGAGCTTCGTCAAGAGAATCAAGCGGCAGGAATTTCGTCTTTCCCGCTTTGTAGTTCCGGATTGCATCCATGGCCTCGGGGTTCGCCATGATTTCCATGGTCTCCAGCATGGCTTCAAATCTCTCGGGTGAAAGAATGTAACCCACTGTTTTGTCACGACGGGTGATGATAACCGGCTGATCCTCGGCTTGACGCAAAATGGAAGGCAACCCGGCCTGTGCCTCTGTGACTGAATATGTAATTGCCATGAAAATCTACATAGATTATGTCTCGATTAAGCGCAAGTGGATGGCAGATTTTTACAAACACGGCCTGCTAGGGCGCAGGCAGGGACGCCGGGAGGCGGGCGTGATCCCCGGGACTCCTCATGCAAGGCGGGACTATTGACCGATGGATTTTAAGATTTCAGCGGCAAAGGGATCATTATCGTTTGCCAATTCTCGGAGATAACGCAACGCAAGGCTCCTCACTTCAGCACCTGAGTGGGAGAGAGCTTGCTCGGCCACTCTTGGAGTAAGAAATCTTTGAAGCATTTGAATGGCCTTCTCCGCTGAAGAAGATTGAAGTTCAATGATATAGCGCTTTTCAGCCTTGTTTTCGAGAAAAGCAATATCCATCATGTCCTTGTCACGGCCAGTGAGTTGCTTGGTCATGAGAAGGTCGATCTCATCTGGCAAGCGTGTTCCGTCCTGAAGTGGGAGTGAACGCATCCACGCAGATTCAAACTCTGCTATGGGAATTTCATTGGGACATCGAAAAACATCGATTGGTTGGGTTGCTCCAGAGATCCGAATGGCCCCATCACTCTCGACAATATCTGCAAGCTTGGCATCCGGTATTTCTGTCCAGACAGCCAAGGCCAGAATTTTGAGATGGGGGCAAAGCTTTTTCAGATCCAATACTGCAGTGCACCAATCCTTGAGAGTCAGTAGCGGGTCGAGCCAGATATCGGCATCAAAAGTAGGCCGGGCGAGGCCGTGTGAAACAATGGCCAGACCTCCAAGCATAACAACGCGTTGCTTGGAGGCGAGGTGAGCGATCAATCTTGGCGTGGTAACGGGATTTTCCATTCCTGCATGGTTTCTTTGATGCGTTCGGAAATCCAGATGGCGTCGGCCACGCATTTCACACCTCCAGGTAGCCAGGCTTCCGAGTTGTCCGGGATTTGTTTGCGGCCTTCGGCAATGGCCGTGTTGATCGGGGGCTTGCCTTGCCAGCGCCTCAGCAGGGCTTGCGACTTCATTAAGGAATAAAGGCGCTTTTGTTTTTCGACATCCGGGCGGTATTGGCGCATGGGGAGGTTTTTACCCGCGTGTTTTCCAGGCTTCGACGATTTGGCGGATGGTTTCTGTGAGGCTGATGGTGATGTCCCACGCCGGATAGTGGGATTTCATTTTCCGGAGGTCGCTGTAGTAGCAGATGTGGTCGCCGATGCGGTTTTGGTCCACATAGGTGAACGATTGTTTTTTTCCGGTGAAGGATTCTGCGATTTGGAAGGCCTCGAGAATCGAGCAGGAGTTTTGTTTTCCACCGCCGAGGTTGTAGACCTCCGCGATGCGCGGTGCTTTGCAGAATTCCCACATGAAGCGGGCCACATCCTCGCTGTGGATGTTGTCGCGCACTTGCTTGCCTTTGTAGCCGAAGACCTTGTATTCGCGGCCTTCGAGGTTGCATTTCACGAGGTAGCTGAGGAATCCGTGGAGTTCCACGCCGGAGTGGTTCGGGCCTGTGAGGCAGCCGCCGCGCAGACAGCAGGTGGGCATGTCGAAATAGCGTCCGTATTCCTGCACCATGACATCCGCCGCAACTTTGGATGCGCCGAAGAGGGAGTGTTTCGATTGGTCGATCGAGAAAGATTCGGCGATGCCATGATCGTAGGCGGGATCGTCGTAATCCCAGCGCGTGTCGAGTTCGCGGAGCGGGATGGTATTGGGCCGATCACCGTAAACTTTGTTCGTGGACATGTGGACGAATGGCGACTCGGGGCAGGCCTGGCGGGCGGCTTCGAGGAGATTCAGCGTGCCGACCGCGTTGGTGTCGAAGTCATCAAAAGGAATCGCTGCCGCGCGGTCGTGCGAGGGCTGCGCGGCGGTGTGGATGATGATGTCGGGCTTGATTTTTGCAACGAGGTCGAGAACGCCTTGCCGGTCGCGGATGTCGAGTTCGTGGTGGGTGAAGCCCGGGATGAGATCGGCGAGGCGTTTTTGGTTCCAACGCGTGTCGCCTTGGGGTCCAAAAAATGCCGCGCGCTGGTTGTTGTCCACCCCGTGGATGGAACAGCCCTGCCGGGCAAAAAAGATCGAGACTTCGGAACCGATGAGGCCGGAGGAGCCAGTGACGAGGGTTTTCATGCGATGGTGAGTATCAAGTTATTTCAAGAGACATCAGAGTAAAATCAAAACATTGCGCAGCCACTCAAAGCCAGCGCCGCAGAGCGCTTGAGAGTTCCAAGAACGGAGTTGAGCGCGGGGAGTGATCTTGTATTTCATAGAAGTCATGCTTGCCCGTGAGGCACATAAATCCACATCGTTCAAGGAGGCCGATGAGTGGACAAAACGCCAGTATCAGGCGATGTCCTGCGACGAGCGAATTCAAGCCGCCCGACTTTTGCAGCGCAGGGTGTTTGGAGCAAACCCTCTCGATGTGAGAGAGGCATGCCTGAAGAAAAGCAAATAAGCGGGGTGGGCTTCTCGCTGGACATATTGGAGTTTCTGGGGCTTCTGGAGAGGCATGAGGTTCGCTAAAAGTTCCAAGGGGCAGGTATTAGATCGCCTAGTCTGATGGCAAAAAGTTTTCCTTGCTTGACGTCGATACGCGAATGCAATTTCAATACATCATGCTGTATATAGCAGACTTGAATAGAGATGGCCTTATCAAAATCGGTGTGGCGAACTGGCGGAGATTAAAACGTCGCGAGTCTGAATTGCGTCGCGAATTGGAGGCTCCTAAGCTGACCATGGTTGTCAAAACACCAATCCCCTTCGGTTGGGGACGCGATGAAGATTGGGAGGGCAGGATAATTCATGCGCTTTCAAGTTACAGCGGCAATCTGCAATTGTATGCCAATTCTGAGCAGAACACTGAGGTGGTCGATGCGACCATAGTCGCAGCTCGTCGAGAACTTCAACATCTTCGTGCAGAGACGGAAATCGATATAATGAAGGATGCGCATGAAATATCTACTGAAAAAGAAGATTGGAGATTCTTTGAATTCATGCTTTGGAAATATCCAGAAACAGAGTTCTCGGTAAAAAATAACTCAGGGCTGCACTGGAGGGATCTTATAACACGCCAAGTGTTTATCAATTGGCTTCGCGGCGACGAATGGGCTTCAATGCCTCCCGGATATATAGATTAGAAATATGCGTATCACCTTGGCTTAATGTTACTCTGGTTTTTTGTTATAAACGCGAGCTTTTCCAGACTTGACCATTTGGTCGATAAACCATGGCAAGTCAGCATCTGGGATTGGTTTTCCAACTGCAGCGCTATATTTTTGGAAGTTTGTAGCATTTTTGCGGAACGCCCCCTCAGATTGCATAATGCTGTAACGCTGCGCATAAGACGGATAATTGTAGTTTTCGCTGACATATGTGGTCTGGCCGGGAATATAAGTTGTAGCAGTCCCTGAGCCATACGCATTTGAACTTCCGGAAGTGTTTAGATAGGATGTTCCAAGGGGACTATTCACGACGCCACTTCCATTAGAATATGCGGTCCCGTATGCCGAAGCTGTAGATGTGACTACAGAGCCGGGCGTATAGCTTCCAACAACCATTCTTGACCCAGATTTCATTCCGGCAAATGCCGTTCGCCGTATAATGAGGTCTCCACCCACGCTTGCGGCAAACTTGCGTATTGAATCGGCTGATTGCATTTGTCCTACAAATTCAAGAGTTCCAAGATACCAATATCCCTCTTGAGAAAGCTTCTGGGTTAGCTTAATTCCTTCTTCATATTTCCATGCCCCATCAACAATTCGCACAAACGAGGGGGAAATAGGCTTGTGAGCAAGGCCAGCCATTTCCGGTTCGTAAAATTGTTTGAGTTCTGGAGATGTCGCACAACCGGAAAACAATATTGAGAGAGCGGAGAGGCTCGCGAAACATAAAACGGCTTTGTAATAGGATTTATTGCGATTCATTCTGGTATTTCTGTTTTGGCGGGTAAAGGTGAGGACTAATTTTCTTCTAACACTGCGGAATTGGAAGGATTTTTCTCTGCCTCTTCACCGGAGACATTGATTTTTTCTTCGGGTGTGACACGGAAAATATCGAAAAGCTGTTCCGGTGTTTGCTGGAGTTTTGGAATGGAAGCATTCCGGCGGTGAAAGAAGCCGCTGAAGTCAAAGAGAAGGGTTTAGTTTTGCAATTCGGGAGGCCTCCGCACTGGTTGGACTTGCTCAACAAAATCGATGGTATCGATTTTGAAGAGGCTTGGTCCGGACGCCAGAGGGTTTCCATCAGCGGCATGGAAGCGCCGATCCGAGCATTTTACATGGGCAAATCCGAATTGCTTAAAAACAAAGCCGCCAGTTCCCGGCCGAAGGATCTCGACGACATCGAGCACCTGAGCCTAAGCAGGCCCGGTGTCAGGCGAGGGCCCGGTTCAGGGCGCTGATGATGGCGTGGATGGAGGCGAGTTCGATGTTGGTGTCGCTGCCGACGCCGAAGTAGGTGCGGGCGGCGGCAGTTTTGATTTCGATGTAGCTCACGGCGCGGGCATCGGCTCCGGCGCCGAGAGAGTGTTCGGAATAGCTTTGGATTTCGAAAGACAGGATGTTGGTTTGGCTGAGGCCGTGGACGAATGCGGCGATTGGGCCATTGCCGGAACCGCGGACTGTGACGGGTTGCCCTTGGAGGACGATGTCGGCTTCGATGGTGACCTGCTCGCCGCGCTCGATGGCCCGGAAATCGCGCAGGCTCACTGCGCCTTCACGCAGGACATAGGTTTTCAGGAAAAGCTCGTGGATTTCCTCGGCTTCGAGTTCGGTGCCTTTTTCATCCGATACGGAATTGACGATGCGGCCGAGTTCCTTTTGCAAAGTCTTGGGAAGCTGGTAGCCGAATTCCGTTTCGAGGATGTAAGCGACGCCGCCTTTGCCGGACTGCGAGTTGATGCGGATGATCGCCTTGTAGCTGCGTCCGATATCGGCGGGGTCGATCGGAATGTAGAGGGTATCCCACGGCTTGCCTTTGGCTTGGAGGGCCCATGATTTTTTGATGGCATCCTGATGCGAACCGCTGAAGGCCGTGAAAGCGAGGTCGCCGGCGTAGGGGTGGCGGGGATGAACCTCCATACGGGTGCAACGCTCGTAAACATCGCGGATCGCGTTGAGCCGGCTGAGGTCGAGGTGGGGATGAATGCCGTGTGTGTAGAGATTCAGTGCGACCGTGACGATATCGAGGTTGCCGGTGCGCTCGCCGACTCCGAAGAGCGTGCCCTCCACGCGGTCGGCTCCGGCGAGGAGTCCCAACTCAGTGGCGGCGGTGCCGGTGCCGCGGTCGTTGTGCGTGTGAAGCGAGAGCGTAGTGAGATTGCGGCGGGTCAGGTGGCGGGACATCCACTCGATCTGGTCGGCGTGGATATTCGGCGTCGCGTATTCGACCGTGGCCGGGAGGTTGAGAATGATTTTGTTTTCGGGAGTCGGCTGCCAGACATCGGTCACGGCCTCACAAATCTGAAGGGCGAAATCAAGTTCCGTGCTCGTGAAGCTTTCGGGTGAGTATTCCAAACGAATGCGCGAGCCTCCGGCCACCAGCGGCTGCATTTTCTCCTTTAAAAACGAAACCGCATGCGTGGCGATGGAAACAATCTGCTCGCGGGTCGAGTTAAACACATACTCGCGCTGCTTCGGCGAGGTCGAGTTGTAGAGGTGAAAAATAATGCTGCGCGCGCCGCGCAAGGCCTCGAGCGAGCGCACGATGAGGTCTTCGCGGCACTGGCAGAGGATTTGAATCGAGACATCCTGCGGAATCAGGTTCTCCTCGATAAGGCGGCGGCAGAAATCGAATTCGATCTGCGAGGCCGAGGGAAAACCAATTTCGATTTCCTTGAAGCCTATGCCGACGAGCATCTGGAAATACTCGAGCTTTTCTTCCACGCTCATCGGTTGTGCGAGCGCTTGATTGCCGTCGCGGAGATCAACGCTGCACCAAATGGGAGCGGAGGTCAGAGCGCGGCTTGGCCATTGACGATCGGGAAGATCGACTTGTGGGAAGGGCCGGTATTTGGTGACAGGCGGCGGTTGCATGGAGTGCGTAAGGGTAGCACCGCAAAAGCCGCCGCGCCAAGTTTTCAAAAGGGGCTACCCGACAATATCCACCACCACTGCAGTGGTATTGTCGCGGCCGGAGGCGGCGATTGCCTCACTAACGAGGGCCGGAGCGGCCTCGCAGGGTGTGTTGCGAAGGATATCCTCTATGCGGCTGTCGAAGAGGCCATCGGTCACGCCATCCGTGCAGAGCAGAAACCTGTCGCCCGGCTCGAGACCTACGGCGCCTGTCTGAGGCTCGATCTGTTGAGGGTCTGCGCCGAGGACTTTTTGGAGGACATTTCGCTGAGGGTGGCTTTTTGCTTCGCGCTCGTTGATTTGGCCGTTTCGAAAAAGCCAGCCGACATAGGTGTCGTCGTTGGTGATCTGTTTCATGCCGCCGGCCGCCGGGAGGAAGTAAATACGGCTGTCGCCGATATGGGCGAAATACATCCACCCCGGAGTGAACCAGCACAGACTCAGCGTGGCCCCCATGCCACGGCACTCCTCGTAGCAGGAGCCGAGATATAGCAGCGCGCGGTGGATTTCGACGAAGACTTCCTGAAGCACATCGCGAAATCCGCTGGAAATGCCCGAAGCGCCCTGTGCGAAGACCGATGGCAGAAGTTTGGTAATTTTTTCCACGGCAATCTTGCTCGCAAACTCCCCGGCCTTTGCGCCGCCCATCCCATCGCTTACGGCAAATACAAAATCGGATTTGGCCACATCCGCCTCGCCGATCTTTCCGAGCCATTGGGCGCCTTGTGCATCGACAAGCAGACCGAGGAAAGAATCTTCATTGTTTTTACGCACCTTCCCGCAGTCCGTGTGGCCGGACCATGCGAGGCCCTTGATCGCGGTGGGATCGTCGCTCATTCCTCAGGCTCCAAGATTGTGGCGAACTCGAAATCGATGAGGCAAAATCTTCCGTCGGACTGGCGGTAGGTGACATTCCGTATGTCGGCGTCGTCGTGACGCACGCCGTAGGGCTCGAGCTCTGCGAACAACTCGCGGCAGCGAGCGTCGTCCAGATGGTCAACACGCGTCCCGCAATTGGTCGTTACTATTCTTAGCTCTTCGGCATCGCTTTCCACGAGCCGTGGAACAAACGGGCAGGCGCGCTTTTCGAGGTAGCGAAGCACTTTGACTTCATTCGCAAATCGCTCATCGGCCTTGGGCCCGCGAAATTGTTTATAGACCTTGCCATCGTAGCCGATACGCACCGTGGCGCGGAGTGTGTCTTTGACCTGTTGCATGAATATCCAGTGGGGATGCGAGTTCGATCCGGCTAGCAAATTGGCACATTCCTGTCGAAACCCCGAGCCTTTTCCGAAAAGGCCAGAGTCAGGGCTGGCGCAGGATTTTTCTTGAGACGGAGGGCGGCAACGGGGATTACCTTTGCGCGTGACTCTTTACCTCATCGCCGCCCTTCAAGCCTATCTGCTTGGATCGATTCCATGGGGATTCCTTGCCGGGCGGATGCAAGGCATCGATCTGCGCACGCAAGGCAGCGGCAGCACCGGCGCGACAAATGCGTTGCGCATCCTTGGAAAAAAGTGGGGCTACACCGTGTTTGCGCTGGATGCCTTGAAAGGCTGGCTCGCTGTGATGCTTGCGTTCCTAATCGCCTTGAAAGCGTATGACGCGCCGCAATCCGTGGTGATCACTGCCGGCGTCGTGGGAGCCATCTTTGCGATGGTCGGGCACACCTATCCGATCTGGCTGCGTTTCCAAGGCGGAAAGGGCATTGCCACGGCCGCTGGCATCATGCTGGCGCTGTTTCCCCCGCCGGTTTTCGCCTTTGGACTTTTTGTGTGGCTTACACTTTTCTACACGACGCGCTATGTGTCGGTCGCGTCGCTTGGGGCTGCCGTCGCGCTGCCCACGGGAGCCGCCAGCATGTGGGCGCTTGGGCAGGGAGATGTCTTGCGCACGAGCATCGCCGGCATCATGTGCCTGCTCGCCATCTGGCGCCACAAATCCAATATCTCACGCCTCCTGTCTGGAACGGAAAAGCGGTTCGAAAAGAAACCCCGCCCCTCCGCCTGAACCATGTTTAAAAAAATCAGCATCATCGGCGGCGGCAGCTGGGGCACGGCACTCGCGCTCCTCATCTCCGAGCACGGCCTGCCTGTCACGATCTGGGCGCACAACCCCGCCGTGGCAGAGGAAATCAATTCCCGTCACGCGAACTCACACTACCTGCCTGACATCAACCTCCCGGAAAACATCCACGCCACATCGCAACTGGATGCCCTCGCCGGCTCCGACCTCATCGTGGTTGTCGTTCCTTCAAAAGTGATGAGGGAAACCGCCCAGTCCCTCGCGGCTTTGAATCTGCCGACGGGCACAGCGGTTGTTTCCTGCACGAAGGGCATTGAATCTGGCACAGGTCTTCTCATGAGCCAGGTTCTCGGAGAATTCCTTCCCCAATGTCGCTTGGCGGTGCTTTCCGGCCCGAATCTCGCTCCGGAAATCGCCCGCCAAATTCCCGCCGCCAGCGTGATCGGCTCCGCGCACGCCGATTTGCTGGAACCGCTCCAGCGCGTTTTTTCGTCCAAGGCATTCCGCGCTTATACGAGTGATGACATCACCGGCATCCAACTCGGCGGCGCGTTGAAAAACATTTACGCCATTGCTGCCGGCGTGTGCGACGGCTTTGGCATGGGCGACAACGCCAAGGCGGCACTTGTGACCCGCTCGCTTGCCGAGATGACCCGCCTTGGCATCGCCATGGGTGGTCGCCGCGAAACTTTCTTCGGCCTCAGCGGAGCGGGCGATCTCATGGTCACCTGCTTCAGCAAGCAAAGCCGGAACCGGCAGTTCGGCGAGCGGCTCGGTCGCGGCGAGAAGCCGGCGGAGATCATCGCCTCGCTGAAAACTGTCGCCGAAGGCGTGCCGACAGCCTTGAGCGCGTCCGAGTGTGCGAGGCGGCTCGGCATCGATGCCCCGATCACGGCCGAGGTTTACGCCGTTCTCCACGAGGGCAAGCCTCCGCGTGAATCCATGTCCTGCCTGCTCGGGCGTCCACCGAAGCCGGAGAGTGAGCATTCCAGCACACGCGGCTGATGAAAATCGGCTTCGTTCGGCGCGGACACTCGAGCACTGGGGGAGCGGAAGCCTACCTCATCCGACTGGCCTCCGAGCTCCGCAGCCGGGGAGAGGAGACCATGCTCATCACCACCTCCGACTGGCCCGCCGAACGCTGGCCGTTTGGAGACATCCAACGCCTAAGCGGTAAATCGCCCAGCGAATTCGCTGCTGCTTTTCAAAGTGCCCGCACGGGCTGCGATATCCATTTCAGCATGGAGCGCGTTCCCGGTTGCGATGTCTACCGGGCGGGCGATGGCGTGCACGCCGCCTGGCTAGCGCGGCGCGACGCATTCGAGCCTTTTTGGAAAAAGGCCACCCGCTGGCTGAACCGCAAGCACGGCGAGATTTTGGAACTTGAGCGCCGTGTTTTCGATCCCACCAACACCCGCCTCGTCATTGCGAACTCACAGATGATCCGCGACGAAATCCTTTCGCGCTTTTCCTTCCCGCAAGACCGCGTGCGTGTCGTTTACAATGGCATCCATCCCCTCGCCGCTCTTCCGCCGCGAGATGAAGCGCGCCGCCGTTTCGGTATCGATCCCGACACTTTCTGTGTTCTTTTCCTTGGCACCGGCTGGGAACGGAAGGGCCTTTCAACCGCCATCAAAGCGATGGAAATGGTCGATGACGCCACGCTACTCGTAGCGGGTCGCGGACCGGCGGATTTGTATCGCAGCACAAACGCCCGCTTTCTAGGCCCCGTTTCGGATATCGCCGCACTCTTTGCCGCAGCGGATGTCATGACACTACCTACATGGTATGATCCCTTCTCGAACGCATGCCTGGAGGCCATCGCTGCCGGGCTGCCGGTGATCACCACCACGGCGAACGGCTTTTCCGAAATTCTCACCCCCGGCATCCATGGCAGTATCGTCCCGCCGGGGGATGCCCTCGCGCTGGCCGAAGCGATCGAGTCCTGGCGCGATGCGCACCGCCGAGCCGAGGCGCGTCCAGCCTGCCTCAGGCTTGCCGAGGCTTTTTCCATCGAGCGCAATGCAGCCGAGACGCTGCAGATCCTCGTTCGGAGCGCCGACGTCCCCGTCGGCTCCCTTCGCAAGCTTCCATAAAATTACATGAAGCCAACAAAACCCCAGCGTGAAAATGCCGACGGGGACGTCGGCGTTCCGCATTCGCGTAAGGAATGGTATTCCAGAGGCTATCTGCCCCATCGCGATGCGACTGGGTTGTTGCAAGCGGTCACCTTTCGTTTGGCGGATAGCCTGCCACAGGAAAAACTCGAGCGCTTGAAGGAAGAATTGACCGAGCTCCCCGAGACTTTGCGCGCGGCCGAGCGCCGCCAACGAATCGAGCAGTGGTTGGATGCAGGAATGGGTTGTTGCGCACTCCGTCATCCGGAAATGGCGTCCCAAATGCTGGATGCACTCCGGCACTTTGACGGCCAGCGGTATCGACTCATCGCCTGGTGCATCATGCCGAACCATGTCCACATCCTCATGGAAACCTTTGCGCCCATAGCGCGGATTGTTCAGGGCTGGAAATCCGTCACAGCGCGCTGGGCTTTGGCCCGAAATGAAGAACTCGGCCTCGGCATTCCGGATTCCAAGCGCCTTTGGATGCGTGATTACTGGGATCGGTATATTCGCAACGACGAGCATTTCGAGAGTGTTGTGCTTTACATTCACCAAAATCCGGTCAATGCCGGCCTGTGTGAACGCGCCGAGGATTGGCCGTGGTCGAGCGCGGGGAACGCCGATGTCCCAAAGGGTTGTGCTTTTTCTCCCCATGATGCCGACGGGGACGTCGGCGTTCCTTAGATAGGCGTGATTTGATTCCTTGCAGCGTGTGAGTTGTGGGATTTTCATGGCGCCCATGGAGACACTCAACAAACTCACGGAACAGGTGGCATCATTGGTCTGGGGGCCATGGCTCATCGCTCTTCTCTTTGGCACACACCTTTTCCTGACTATCCGCACGGGATTCATGCAGCGACATCTCGGCCATGCCATCAAGTTGTCTGTGACGAAGGATGCGGGCTCGCCGGGGGACATCAGCCAGTTTGGTGCGCTGGTCACTGCGCTGGCGGCGACGATTGGCACGGGGAACATCTACGGCGTGGCGGGGGCGGTGCTTATGGGCGGGCCTGGCGCGGTGCTTTGGATGTGGCTTACGGGCGTTTTTGGTATCGCCACCAAGTATGCGGAGGCCTTGCTCGCGGTGAAATACCGTGTCACCAACGATCGCGGTCAGATGTCTGGCGGGCCAATGTATGTGTTGGAAAAAGGCCTCAACGCACGCTGGGCGGGGGTTTTGTTTGCGATCTTCACCGCCATCGCTGCGTTCGGCATCGGCAACATGGTTCAATCAAACGCCATTGCGGACATGATCGTCGCCAAAAAGGAACTTCTCCCGTTTGCGGTTTCTGACGCGAATTTGAAAATAGGCGTCGGCATTTTGCTTACCGTCATTACAGCTGCCGTCATCCTCGGCGGCATTAGTTCGATTTCAAATTTCTGCACCATTCTCGTCCCATTCATGGCGGGATTTTACATTCTCGGGTGCTTGATCATGCTCGGCTTGAACTGGGACAAGCTCGGCGGCGCGCTGCATCTCATCGTCACCAGCGCTTTCACTGGCCAGGCGGCTGTGGGAGGATTTGTCGGTGCGGGCATCGCCGAGGCCATGCGCTATGGAATAGCCCGTGGGCTTTTCTCGAATGAATCCGGACTCGGCAGCGCGCCGATCGTCGCCGCCGCCGCGCGCACCCGCGATCCCGTGCGCCAGGCGCTTGTCTCCAGCACCGGCACATTCTGGGACACAGTCGTCGTCTGCGCCCTCACCGGCCTCGTCATTGTTTCTTCGGGGGATTGGCAGACCGGCGGTCTTACCAAAGCCACCCTGTGCGATGCCGCTTTCCACAAGGTCGGAATACTGGGCGACATCATTCTTGTTGGCGGTCTGTTGACCTTCGTTTTCTCCACAATTCTCGGCTGGTCCTACTATGGCGAGAAAGCGGTGGAATACCTCGCCGGCGTGAAAGCCATTATGCCCTACCGCTGGCTTTGGGTTGCGGCCGTTTTCGTAGGCTGTGTCTGGAAAAGTGACGCCGTGTGGAATTTCTCGGACATAATGAACGGCCTCATGGCGATTCCTAACCTCGTTGCACTGCTCTTGTTGAGCGGTGTGATCGCGGCGGAATCCAAGCGCTACTTTTCAAACCGCAAACTCGACTGAAAGCCATGCCCCAAAAAGCAGACCCCACCGAGACTAAAATCCGAGCCAACTTCGCATCCCTCGCCAAAAAGTGGCTTGAGGAATCCTGCGAACTCTTTCCCGAGCAGGCCAGCAAGCTCGGGTTTCACCAATACGATTCCCTGCTGAGCCGTAACACGCCGGACATCCACCGAAAACACATTGCCCTTCTTGAGCGCACATTGGTTGCCGTGGAGGCCATGCCCGAAGCGGCTTTTCATCGCGACGACTGGCTCGACCGGCGGGGGCTTCTGGCGAGACTTCGCACGGATTTGCTTTCCGAACGAGATCTCCTCCGCTGGCGCACAAATCCCCAGACGCACTCGAACTCCGCGATCGATGCGATTTTCGAACTCGTCGTGAGGAACTCCGGCAAATTGCGACAAGCCCTCCCTGCCATCGAATCCCGGCTGAAAAAAATCCCCGCCTACCTGCGGGCCGGTTTGGAGTGTGTGGAATTACCCGATCCGCTTTGGACCTCGCTCGGCGTTCAATCCTGCGCTGGAGCAGTGGAATTTCTGCACGGCTTGGAGCAGGAGTTGTGCGGCCTTTCCACCAAACCCAAGTCCCTCGCTTCGACTCTGAAAGCCGCCGCCAAGGCGTTCGAAGAATACGCCGCCGGCATCGCCCAGAAAAAGTCCGGACCGAAAGGGGGCTTTTCCATTGGCCGCGAGCGGTTCGAATTTCTAATCCGCGAGCAACTCGGTCTCGACCTCTCGCTTCCCGAGGCCCGCGCCCTCGGGGAGTATCAAATCCAGCGCCACGAATTTCTTCTCGAGCGCGCCGCCCGGCGTCACGGGCGCAAATCCGCCCGCGAGATCATTGACCGCGCTGCTGCCGGATGGACTCCCGAGCTTCCGCTGCTCGATGTTTACCGCCAGGCCACATCAGATATCAAAGCCCGTCTCGGGAAGCTCGGCCTCGTCACAGTTCCAAAGGGCGACACCCTGAAGGTTCTGCCCGTGCCGCCATTTCTGAAGCACCAATTTCCAACCGCCGCCTACAGCGCGCCGGAGCCGTTTTCACGCGACCAAACCGGCATCTTCTGGGTGAACGATCTGAGTCTGGACCAAGAGCATCCGGAGAAAAAACTCGCCGAAATCCGTCAGCATCACGGCTTGGAACTCACCACGGTTCACGAAGCCTATCCCGGGCATCACCTGCAATTTGTCGTTCAATGCCAGCACGCCAGCCGCCTGCGCCGTCTTTTCGCGCACTCCATTTTCTACGAAGGCTGGACGATGTGGTGCGAGAAACTCGCCGTGGAGCATGGTCTTGTGGATATCCCTGGTGCCGAACTGATCCAGCTCCACGATGCCCTCTGGCGCGCGCACCGCATCGTGATCGATTGCGGTTTGCATGACGGCACGCTCAGCCATGCGGCGGCCGCCAAGAGGCTCCAAAGCGGCGTGGGCTTTACCGCCGCCCGTGCGGCATCCGATGTGAACTGGTATACCTCAAGCCCGACGGTTCCGATGAGCTATCTTCTCGGGCGCCTCGAGGTCGAAAAACTCCACCGCCACTTCGTCATGGAAGCCGGTTGGCCGTTGAAGAAATTCAACGACTGGATGCTCTCGCATGGAGCCATCCCCTACAGCTGGATTCGCCGCATCTGACAGGTGGGATCGGAGAGATGCTCGTGGCTCCTCGGCTTTTGCGCCTCACGCCTTTTCCATCCAACCTAAAATTTCCGCGCATATCGGATTGCGCCTACAGGTCGAGTTTTTCCAACAGTTCCTCGATGCTCAAACCAAGGGATTTTCATCGAGCGAAGACTTCATCCCGCACGAAGTGAAGCCGGATTATTCGCGGCGCTTCCATTGCTTCATCGAAGTAGCAATTGACGGCATCCTTCACCATAGCTCGCAGTTCTTCGATGCTGTCGCCCTGAGTGTGGATGCCATAACCTAATGCAGCCGCATTGTAGCCACCATCGACCTCGTCTTCCCGCACTTCGAAGATGATTTCGCCCATAGGCATATTTTAAGAGGTTTTGTTCTGACCTGCAAGCCGGGCGGAAGGATTGCAGCGGCACAGCTGGATTCGGCAGCACAATGATGGTCGTTGCCGAAGGCGCGAAGGAGGAGGGAAAGGAACTCAGCACCAAGGAAGCGAAACTCCGCGCCAAGGGCGAGGTCCGGCTCGGCGGTATCGGGGAGCGCTTGGCCGTGGAATTGGAGCGCCTCACAGGGCATGAGGCCCGTTCCGTTGCTTTGGGACACCTCCAACGCGGAGGAACACCCAGCGCCCTCGACCGCATTTTAGCCACACGATTCGGTGTGGGAGCCGTGCGCCTGATCGATGAGAGGAAATTCGGGTATATGGTGAGCTATCTGGAATACCGCGGCGGCGGAGTGCCCATAGCCGAGGCCGTGGGCACTTTGCGCACTGTGGATGTGAACTCCGAGACCGTGGCGGCCGCGCGTTCGGTGGGAATTTCCTTCGGCGACAGATAGGACCGCCGCCGGGGAAATCACGCCGCTTTGGCGTGACCCTGGCGCAGCTCCTCCGTGCGGAGCAGCACACGCTGGCGCATGATTTTTCCAGCCGTGAATTTCACAATAGCGCGGGGAGGAATTTCCACCGTTTCCTGTGGTTTTTTAGGATTGCGTCCGATGCGTTTTTTGGTGAGGCGGACTTCAAAGACACCGAAGTTGCGAAGCTCAACATTGTTTCCCGTGGCGAGACCCTCTGTGATGCCTTCAAGTGTCAATTGAACCACGCTGAAAACCTCCTGCTGGGTGAGGCCGGTTTTTTCGCTGATTTGTTTGACAAGATTATTTTTCGTGAGGTTTGGCATAAGCCCTTCTTGATAGGCTGTTCTGGAAAATTTCGCAAGACATTTGCTTAAAATTTTAGCGCTGATCTGTGACTTAGTCGGACAAAATTTGCATTCGGAGCCTCGGCTAAAAACCCACTTTAGCGGACAAAGAAAACAAGAGCCAAACCGAGCCATGTGGCACCAAGGCCTGTTGCGGCAGAAGCCCCGAGAAGGAGCGCAAAAGCCGCGAAGCGCCGATCCCGCAGGAAGCGCTGCAGATCGACTGCCAGCGTGGAAAAGGTGGTGAGTGATCCGCAAAAACCCACGCCGATTGCGACATAGATTATTTGCGGAAGGAACGCGCCGGAACACAACGCAGCGGCCACGCCCAGAATAAACGAGCCAAGCGCGTTGACGAAAAGCGTGCCAAAAGGGAATTCGGTCTCGGATGCCAGTGCGCGGTTTGCCGAGGAGTGGACAAAGGCGCCGAGGTGATACCGCACCAGCGCGCCGACCGCTCCCAGAGCGGCTATGAGCAGAGGTTCCATCACTTCAGGTCCTCCCGCTTTTTCATACCGAGCATTGTGCCGAGTGACACGGCAGCGATTCCGCACGCGAAGCTGGAAACAAAGTAGACGGCCGCAAGTAAGGCCACCTGCGAACGTATCATTTCGAGCATCTCCAGATTCACCGAGGAGAATGTGGTGAATGCGCC
>JBIKUM010000204.1:0-5692 GCA_044347585.1 Terrimicrobiaceae bacterium | reverse complement strand
AAATCGAAAGGAGCCCCGTGGGGTATGGCCGCGTAGAGGTTTTTGATTAGAGAATGCCTTTTAGTTCTCTTCATGAGTAAATAATAATGCATTTTCTAAACAATCCGTCAATGGCTGTTTAGGTTTTGATTCAAAATTCTATCATGAGGGAATTCTGAAATATATTTTTCAAACAACGCATGGCCGTTGCATCGGTATTGGAAAAAACACTACTCCAGTAGCTAAAAAAAACCGCCATCGAGAGCAGGGGTTTTCCTGACAATTTGTGACAAACCAAAGGCGCTTTGAGGCAACTCCGAGAAACTCCGGTAATTGAGCGACTCGCCCGCAGAGCGAGCGTTTAAGCGGTTGTAGAGGGAAAATCCGCAAAAAGAAAAATGCGGAGCCTACGGGGCTCGAACCCGCAACCTCTGCCGTGACAGGGCAGCGCTCTAACCGATTGAGCTAAGGCTCCTCGAAAAAGGAATGGAGTTTGTAGAGGAGGGGCGTGGCGACTGCAAGCGCTTTGTTGAGGAATTGAAAAATAAAATGAGCGGACGGCGTGCGTGTCAGCTCAGTCGTTTTTCCAGAGCGGTGAATCGCCGGACGGCGCTGGCATTTCTCACAGCGGTTTGGAGGGCTTTTTTTTGACCTACGAGCACGACGAGACGGCGATTACGGGTGATGCCGAACGAGACCCTCGAAATCGCCACGGCCCAGCTGGCTCTCGGCTAATTTTCCATCAACGGATTTCTGGAAAAATCCACGATATCGGCTCAGGACGAACTGGTGAGCCTACCGATTTTGCGCCTCAGGGTTGAGGAATTTTTGTTACATCAAGAGGATGTTCCGCGAGGTCGCGGGCATCGGGCAGCGGGGCTGCCGGAGTGGAGACTCCCGCACAGCCTCCGAGGGCAAGAATAAAGGCAAGGAGAAGGAGATGGATTGCGGCACGCATCGGTTAAAAAGTTACCCCGATTTCCGCACCGATGACGAGGGAATTGGGAATGTCCCCGGTTCCAGCGGGGCGGATTACATATTGCACACTGGGCATCACATAGAGCCATGGTGTGACTTGAGCGCGATAATCCCACTCCAGAACCCACTCGTAGGTTGGATCGCCCAACCCGGCGAATTCGCGCTCTGCGGCAAATTCCCGGCTCATCGAGGCGAAGTAGGAACCGAACAAAACCCAGTCCTTCGGGCGCGAAGGCAACGCCCCTTGCCATCCTCCACCCGCCCCGCAGAAAAATGGAAACTGCGAGAGATCGGTTTGCGGAGCATAGACAAACGAATACCACAGCGTGACGCCCTCGTTCGCTCCTGACTTCTCTCGCCAGACCATTTGCTCGCCGATCCAATAAAATCCATAGGAATACGGCGTGCTGCCTGAGTCGAAGGTGTCGTAGCTCCAAGTCGACCAGTAGCCCCCGATCTTGTGGTCACCCGCCAACCCCTCTGGAGAGCCTCCCCACACATCGGGCATCTTGGTTTTGAATCCCGTTTCGCCGAACATCTGGATTCCATCGTCCGCCCCGAATTCCATATTCAGCCCGTGGTTGGCCACCACCCTGCTTGAGCTTGTGGCTTGGTAGATGCCGTAGCGAAGAGTCCAGTCAGGATGCGGTTCCGCCTTGAAGACCGCCGCCCAGGTGGAACGACTGGCGCTGGATGTCCAAAAAGTATTGTAACCGAACACCGGCGTGTGTCCGTCAATGCCGCCGACATAGAGGTTGAACATATCCATTTTCACAAAATCCTGACCTATGGGCATCCGTCCCAGTTTGAGACTGAACTTCTCACCGTCCCATCGCTGCTCGAAATAGAGTTGGCCGAGCGCCAGCGTGGGCAGGGTCGAGACCTGGTCGACATCGAAATAGTTTCCCACATGCGCCTGCGAGAGATCGGTCCCGGCGGCATCCACCACACTGGCGACAAAATATCCCCCCCGCCAACCAGCAAGCTTTTCCAACTCGGCCACGAGGATGACCTGCAACAGTCCGAAATAGGTAAACCCTTGGCTCCTCCCGCCCACGGGATTTCCCAGCAAATCGGTTGTGTAGCTGCCGCCGAGGAAAATCCCGTGGTCCTCGAGAACCCGGCGCCCGGGTGCAAGCGTATCGAGAGCACGCTCGCCCTCCATCCAACTTTGCCATGTCGCAGGCCCCGTTGCACCTATCTCGCCTGCCGATAGGCTCCCAAGGGCGAGCAGAAACGCGGCGGACGCCAACAAGATCAGTTTGCTATTTTTTGATCCCAAGATCGTAGAGCAATTCGTAACGCGCCGGATCATCGGGCAAGAGGAAATGGAATCCCTGCTCGAGAACAATGTTGACTGTGTTGGCCAGGATGAGAAGTGCCAGCAGACCCAGCGTGGCGCGGGACCACCAACCCGGACGCGCCCGGCCCTCAAGAAACCAGTTACCGAACAACAGGCAGATCGCGCTGGATCCAATGAGACACACAAAAACCACCAGCGCCCAACTGTAAAGATGCAGGCCCAGAACAGGATCTCCATACCCGGCATCACCCGGCATGATGTGGAGCAATATCTGCCGGATCGACACAAACGACCCTCCCAGCGCACCCAAGATAATCATCCCGTGCCCAGTCATGTAATCCAGCGGTGACAGCTCCCCGTCCTTCCATTTCACCAGCATGTATGCCGCGCCGGTGGCTGCGAGCATCATTCCCAAACGCTGCAAAATGCACAGCGGACACGGCAATTCACCCTCGAGAAACTGGACTCCAAAGGCCCCGAGCAGCACACTGCAAAGGACAAGAATCTCGAGGTGAACGGCAAGATAACCAACAGGGCCGATAAGTCGAAGAGCGCGCATGGATTTAAAAGTTCAGAGGCAGGCTCTCCGTAATGTGGAGGCGCAGTGTGAGCGCCGTGACACCCAACGCCACCAGAAAAGCAATAAGGGTCAGACTTTTCCGCTCCTGAAAAATACTCGCAAAAGCGGCAATGAGGAGGAAATGCGATAAAGACTCCATGCGCGCACACTAACCACCCCTCAACTTGTTGCTCAAGAGAAAAAAACGGAACTCAAATCCACCTCCTAATACCCTCGCGACAACGCTCTGTCTGAGTGATTCAAGCAGCGAGCGCCCTCCACCCGTGAATGGTTGCCGTGCAAACCATTTTGAAAGTCTCAAAGAAAGCTGACTTTGGCATGAAGGACTTGGATTGACGCGGCCTCAGATCCTCAGAGGACGGTGGATTTGAGGCGTTTCTCCAGTGCCGTATAGCGTCTCACGGCGCTCACATTGCGAACGGCGGTTTGCAGGGCTTTTTTTTGGCCTACGAGCACGACGAGACGGCGACCGCGAGTGATTCCTGTGTAAACGAGGTTGCGTTGGAGCAGGAGGTATTGCTGCATCGCAAGCGGCATAACGACGACAGGAAACTCCGATCCCTGGCTTTTGTGGATCGTGATGGCGTAGGCCAGCGAGACCTCGTCGAGTTCGTTGAAGTCGTAAACGACCTCGCGTCCATCGAAGGTGATAAGGACTTCGCGCTCGAAGTCGTCGATCTTGAGAATTTCTCCGATGTCCCCATTGAACACCTCCTTGTCGTAGTTGTTCCGCGTTTGAATGACCTTGTCGCGAACTCGAAATTCCCAGCCGAATTTCTCCACCGAAGGATCGCCATTCCGCTTGGGGTTCAGGCGTTCCTGCAGTGTGCGGTTCATCTGGGCGGTGCCGAGTGAACCTCTATTCATCGGGCAGAGCACCTGAATGTCGCGGCGCGGATCGAGCTTCCATTTTTTCGGAATGCGCTCAGCGACGAGTTCGAGAATCGTTGCAGGAACGGACTCTGGTTCTTCACGCTCGATGAAGAAAAAGTCGGAGTCTTTTTCCGACTCCGGCATGGCCCCGCTATTGATGCGATGGGCATTGACGATGATACGACTGCTTGAGGCCTGACGGAAAATTTCCGTAAGCCGCACAACTGGCACAGCGCCGCTACGGATGATGTCCCCCAGCACGGCACCGGGGCCGACGCTTGGCAGTTGATCCACATCGCCCACTAAAATCAGATGCGCACGGGCCGGCAGGGCTTGGAGGAGCTTGGACATCAACTGCACATCCATCATGGATGTTTCGTCCGCCACCAAAAGATCGCAATCGAGCGGGTTCGAGACATTCCTGGAAAAACCGGAATTCTGGTATTCGAGAAGGCGGTGGATGGTTTTGGCCTCGAGACCAGTGCTTT
The DNA here is from genome assembly GCA_044347585.1 of Terrimicrobiaceae bacterium. Lineage (GTDB taxonomy): Bacteria > Verrucomicrobiota > Verrucomicrobiia > Chthoniobacterales > Terrimicrobiaceae > UBA967. The sequence goes on along the minus strand of JBIKUM010000204.1, from coordinate 1,491 downwards.
CGGAGAGGCGCTTCGCAGCGCGGCCAGTTGGGGCGCAGAGGAGGCACTTCACCTTCTTGGCGCGGAGCAGGGTGAGGATGGAATTCACCAAAGTCGTTTTGCCGACGCCCGGGCCGCCTGTGATCACCAAGACGCGCGAGCAAAGAGCCCGGCGCAGAGCCTCGGCTTGGCTGGGAGCCAGATCGATGGATTTTTTCTCCTTCAACCAAGCGATGGCCTTGTCGGCATCGATCTCGGGATATTCTGCCTTGCCGCGCGCCAATCGGGCAAGACGCGATGCAACCTCGACTTCGGCACGCCGGATCGGCGGGAGAAAAATCAAATCCTCACCGGTTATGCCATCCTCCTCCAATTCGCACTCGGCAAGCATCTCTGACAAGGCACGCTGTAAAATGAGCGAGTCCATCGCCAAGAGGTCCGCCGCATTTTTCAGGAGAACATCCTTGGGCAGCGCACAGTGGCCGTTACCCCCGGCCTCCGAGAGCGTGTGGGAGAGGCCCGCTCGGGCTCGCAGAATCGAGTCCTCTGGAATGCCGAGCTTGCGGGCGATGTCATCGGCGGTCTTGAAGCCGATGCCGGAAATATCACGCGCGAGGAGATAGGGATTGGCACGCACTTTCTCGACTGCCTCCTCGCCGTAGGTCTTGTAAATCCTCACAGCGCGGCTGGTGCTGACGCCATTTGAGTGAAGGAAAACCATAATCTCCCGCACGATTTTTTGTTCGGCCCAGGCTGTGCGGATCGTGCGCCGCCTTTCAGAGCCGATTCCCCTCACCTGCTCCAACCGCACGGATTCGCGGTCGATGATGTCGAACACACCCTCGCCGAATTTCTCGACCAGCTTCTTGGCATAAACGGGCCCGATGCCTTTGATGAGACCACTTGCGAGGTATTTTTCGATTCCCTCCCGCGAGGTGGGCGCGCTCGTCTGAAGCAACTCCGCCTTGAGCTGCGTGCCATGGTCGCGATCCTGAATCCAAGCCCCCTCGGCGGTGAGCCATTCCCCCGCATTGATGCTCGAGGCTCGGCCGACGACGGTTACCAGATCGCGGCGTCCATCGACCTTCACCCTCACAACGCAAAAGCCGGTCTCTTCGTTGTGAAAGGTCACCCTCTCGATCAATCCCGTGACGCTACTCATAGGGGTCGCCGTTTTTTCAAAAGATACCCCCGCCAAAGATAAATCAGAATTCCCAGCGGCATGAGCGCCACCACGGGCCACCAAGTCAGCACCGGCGGAAGGGCACGCTCCACGGAAAGCTCGAACGGCAGGTCAACTGTCTTACCGCCATGTGAAATAGAGACTCCCAACTCCCAAAGACCCGGCTCCGGAATACCCAGCATGGCGGAATAGAGGAGTTTGTTGCCGGAGTGTCCTTGAGTCACAGCCACAGCTTGCCCCGGCGTCACACACCCGCCGCCACGCCATGCCAACTCCGGCGTGGGACGACTCAGCTTGTTAAGGCGAAATTGGACCACGGCATCAAGCAC
>JBIKUM010000203.1:0-5712 GCA_044347585.1 Terrimicrobiaceae bacterium | reverse complement strand
AACTCCTGGGCCTCGACCGCATTCCCGAGGTCAAGACTTTGCGCGCGAAAATCTCCGTGCTCGGCGACGACGAGGAACGCACAGCGCGATGGAGAGGGGATTTGGCCAAAGATTGGATGGCCCATGATGTCAAAGCCGCCGGCGTGCTTCTCATCGACGGCCATGTGCGCGTTTATCACGGCCAAGCCACCAAGCTGCCCCGCCGCTATGTGAGCCGCGAAAAGCTCTGCCTGCGCGGCACCACCGACTACTGGGTCAACGCCCTCGATGGAGCCCCCTTTTTCTGCGTCACAAAAGCCATCGATCCCGGCCTGCAAAAAACCCTCGAAGAAGAAATCGTCCCCCGCCTCCTCAACGACATCCCCGGCCAACCCACAGTCCAGGAGCTTGATGCCGAACCCTTCCGCCACCGCTTCACCCTCATCTTCGACCGCGAAGGCTACTCGCCCGAACTTTTTTCCCGTCTCAAAACCCAACGCATCGCCATTCTCACCTACCACAAACACCCCGGCCCCGACTGGAATCCCGGTGAGTTCACCCCGCAAACACTCACCCATCCCAACGGAGAAAAAAGCACGCTCCAACTCGCCGAACGAGGCACCCGGTTGACCAACGGCCTCTGGGTTCGTGAAATCCGCGCCCTGAGCGAAAACGGTCACCAAACCGCGATCTTGAGCACCGACTATCGCAGTGAACTGGCGCGCTCCGCCGCCACCATGTTCGCCAGATGGAATCAGGAAAACTTCTTCAAATACATGCGTGAACACTACGGGCTCGACCGCCTCGTCGAACACGGAATCAGCCCCATTCCTGAAACCACGCTTCTCATCAATCCCACCTGGCGCGCCCTCGACAGCCAAGTCCGCCGCACCGCCGCCGAGCTCAGTCGAGCCCACGCCACCTTTGGCGCCCACACCCTCGGCGCGCAGGATAACGAACCCGAAGCCGCAGCCCGCCACGAAGCAAAAAAAGGAGCCGATCTCCTGGCCCTTCAAGTCAAACAAGCCAAACTCGAATCCCTCAAAACCCAGCGCAAAGCCACCGCGAAACACATCCAGATCAAAGACCTCCCGCCCGAGCAGCAAGTCGCCCAGTTGCGTGGAGGCAGAAAACACTTCATCGACACCATCAAGCTCATCGCCTACCGCGCCGAAACCGCCCTCGTGCAACTCGCCCGCGAAACCCTCCGCCGCCACGACGACGCCCGAAGCTTTGTGCGCGCCCTCTTCGCCACCAGCGTCAACCTGCGCCCCGACCCCGCCCGCAACGAACTGCGCGTCGAAATCCACGGCCAAGCCAACCCCATCCACGACGCCACCCTCGAAGCCCTATGCACCGAACTCAACGCCACAGAAATCTGCTATCCCGGCACCACCCTCCGCCTCGTCTACCGCCCAATCAGGTCATCCGCTTTCCCCGCAGGTCAGGATGTCTGACGTTTGAGATCAATGTGCGATGTCCGAGGGACACGGGTCGTAATGCGGATGCACCGCTTCGGGGATGCGCAGACCGCCGGTTTGATAGACGACAGGGGGAGCGTCGCACTCGATGCGGAGGGCTGGCCAGAGGCCGGTTTCGTCGGTTAGAGGCACGCTACCGATTTGTAGGCGGCTTCCGCTTTGTGAGAATGGCAGTGCCGCGCCATTGTCGAGCCGGTGCACGGAGAGGACTTTGTTTTCCAATCCGCCCAGTGTCGCGGCATCGCTATGCGGTCGCCGGATCAGCCAGTAGAGTGTGTTGCCCTTCACGGTCATGGGGCCGTAAAAATTCCAGTCGCCGCGATGTGTGCCGCGTTGTTGGAGATCAAATGTGAATGGCTCCGTGCCATAAATGGCCTCGCCGTTTTTGCGCAGCCATGCTCCCACGCGGGCCAGCACACGGGTGCAAGGTTCGGGCACACGGCCCCCCGGCGTGGGGCCGACATTGAGCAGGAGATTGCCGTTTCCTTGGGCGCAGCGGGTCAGCATGTCGAGGAGCTGGGCCTCGGTTTTCCACTCCTGATCGCCCGCGTGGAAACTCCAGCTTTCGTTCAATGTTACGCACGCTTCCCACGGACGCCAAGGGTGGGGGGCGCTGAGGTGCTGCTCTGGCGTGGCGAAATCGCCGGGCAGGCCATTGCGGCCGTTGAAGAGGATGTGAGGTTGGATTTCCCTCACCATCGCGTTCATCTTCTCTGCTTGCCAGCCCTCGGCATTGAATGGCCACCAACCGTCATACCAGAGGATATCGATCGGGTTGTAGCGGGTCACCAGTTCGCAGATGCGTTCATGCGTGGCGGCGATGAATTTTTCGTAGGCCTCCTTATCTTCCAGCGCGGCGACAGAGTCAGGCTGGTCATACCAGTTGTTGAGGCTGTGGTAGAGCCCGACCTTGAGACCGTGCTTGCGGGCGGCGGCGATGATCTCGGCGACCAGATCGCGCCCGGCAGCTCCACTGTTGTCGATGTGGAAGTCCGAGAGCGCGGTGGGATACAGGCGGAAGCCCTCGTGGTGCATCGTGGTGAGCACGACATAGTGCATTCCGGCATCGACCGCCATGCGGCAGAGTGCATCGGCATCAAATTCCTTCGCGGTGAAACGCGTCGCGAGTTCCTTGTATTCCTCAAGCGGGATTTCCTCGCGATTCCAGACCCACTCGCCGCGTTCGAGCAGTGAGTAGAGTCCGTAGTGGATGAAGAGCCCGTAGCGGGCCTTGGTGAACCAGTTGTTTTTCATATAAAGATTTAAAAACCGACCGAAGCTCCGCCATCAACCGGGAGAGTCACCCCGGTCACATACGCTGCTGCTGGTGAGCTGAGATAAACAGCGGCCCAGCCAATGTCTTCAGGGTTGCCCATGCGCCCCATTTGAATGCGGGAGAGGACACGGGCTTTGCGGGCGGGGTCGCGGTCGAGAGCCTGCTGCGTCATTTCGCTGAATATCCACCCCGGAGCGATGGCATTCACGCGAACGCCTTTCGAACTCAATTCCGCAGAAAGCGTGGAGACCATGCCAAAGTAGGCGCTCTTGCATGATGCATAGGCCATGACTTGAGGCACACCCATGAATGCGGCCATTGAGGAGGTGAAGAGAATCGAACCATGACTGCGGGCGACCATTACAGGGATCGCGGCACGGGTCAGGGCGTGGGCGGCCAGAACATGAGTGGTAAGGATTTTTTGAAAATCTTCGGGCGTGGTCTCCTCTGCGAACTTCTTGAGATGCGTTCCGGCATTGTTGACGAGGATGGAGATGGGCGCGCGGGCGACCTTTTCGGCGGTGGCCATCAAATCGGCGGCCGCATCGAGGCGAGTGATGTCTGTCGCCACAAACGAGGCTTGTCCACCGAGGTCTCGACTTTTTTGGAAGCGGAGCCGCCGAGCAGTTTCCACAGCGGCAATCCGGCATCCTTGGCTTTCAAATCCCAAAGAGCGATGTCGATGGCTCCGAGCGCAAGATGTGTGATTCCGGAGCGGCCCACCCAGTAAATTTCCGATTGTTTGTGAAGCTTTTCCCAGAGGGAGCGGACTTCGCGCGGGTCCTCGCCGATAAGGAGCGGGCCGTAGCTGTTGATTATGCAATCTACGATGAGTCGGTCGGTAGGTAGGTAGGTGTGCGTGGGTGCCGGAAAAACCATATCCGATGTGACCTTTATCTGTGTGGATCGCTACTCCGGGTGCGCCCCAATGGGTGAGCTTGTGGGTGCTGTCTGCGATACCCCCACGCGTCACAGGGGCGTGGAGAATGATGGGTTCGAGTTTGGTTATTGTCATGGGAATGGGTTAAAAAACATCCACTGTCACAGGGAGTCCTGTGCGGGCGGATTGATTGGCAGACGCGCCGATGATCATGCTGGCGACACCATCCTCGGCCGAGGCGAAGAGGCCCAGCGGATCTCTTTCTTTCAGGGTGCCTTTGAAGAGTGCGTCAAAAATCCGGAAGTCTCCACCGCCGTGGCCCTCGGCGATGTTCTTTAGATTGACCTCATAGTCGTCACCGTCGTGAGGCATGATGTGGACACTGTAGTCGGCCGGCCAATCTGTGATGCGATAGCCTTTGCCTCGTAGCGTTTTTCCATCCGGACCGACGATTTCGTGGCGTTGCTGCCAGCCCGGACTCGGCTTGTTATCTGTGATCTTCGATTCGAGGCGGCCCTTGGTGCCGTTGATCGCAAGGTTCCAGCCTTCGTAGGGAACAGAGGCGTTGAGCGTGTAATTGAGGATCGCACCGCCTTGATAACGCACCATCACCGCCATGGTGTCGTAGATGTCGATGTCATCGGAGAACACGCAGTTATCGCCCTCGTAGTCGCGCACGGTGTTGACCTTGTAACCGAGTTCGATGCTCTTGCGTTCCTTGTCCTTGATGTCGAAAAAGAATTCGCACTCGCCTTTGTGGTCGCAGTCCCGGCAGCGTGTTCCTTGGAAACTGCCTTTTCCTTTGCCAAAAAAATTCAGCGAGCAATTTGCATAGACGCTCTCTGGTCGGTCTCCGATCCACCAGTTGGCGAGGTCGAAATGGTGGGTCGCCTTGGTGATGAGCAATCCACCGGAAACCTCCATGAGCCTATGCCAGCGGCGGAAATAGGAAGCACCGTGACCCCGGTAATCAAGATACCATGTCAGATCGCACGAGACCGGGCGCCCGATCGCACCGGAGACCACCAGTTCGCGGATTTTCGAACAAAGCGGAATGTGGCGGTAATTGAAACCCATGAAGAGCTTTTTGCCGCTGCGGCGCTCGGCTTCGAGAATGCGCAGGCCATCCTCGTTCGTTGTGCAAAGCGGCTTCTCTGTGGCGACTTCGCACCCGGCATCAAATGCTTTGACGATGCAGTCGGCATGGGCGTTTTTCGGCACGATCACAATGACGAGATCGGGGCGCACCTCGGCGAGCATCTTGTCGAAGTCGTCATAGCAGGCTGCCGAAGCGCCGAAATAGGTATTTGCGTCGTGGCAACGGGCAAGCATCGGGTCGCAGAGCGCGACGAGTTCGGCTTCGTTGGGATAGGTTTTGACGATTTCAGGAATCCAGGCATGGGATCGGTGTCCGATGCCGACAATGGCGCAGCGTTTTCTACTCATTATATTTGTTCAGTTAAGGGTTGCGGGCGAGGATTCAGCAGGCAGGGAAGTTTCTGACATCTTCTTCCGATAGATGAAGAACATCAGGAGTCCAACGGTCATCAACCCAGCGCCGATAATGAAGAGCAAATGATAATCACGGTTGGTAAACTGAAGGAACCATCCGGCGAAAAAGAGCAGGGAGGCATTGTAGAAATTGCGGATGAAAGAAAGGCTCGATGTAATGGACCCGACCTCCTTGGGATCCGAGGTTTTGTAAACCATGATGTCCGCCGCGTTGTTGAGCGGATTGGAAATCGTCATGAACGCCACATACCACGCGAGGCTGGTGGCGTCATGCACCTGAAGCAGCAGGCAGAGATTCAGCAGCATCATGGCAAAGTAGAGCAGCACGACTCTGAAGCCGCCGACTTTGTCGATCAGCCACCCAATGGGGAAGGCGATCACGATATTGACGAGTTGGGCCCAGGAAAGGGCTTCGAAGATGTCCGCCCGTTCGAGGCCGAGTTTGGCCTTGGCATAGATCCAGGTCCACGTTCCAAAAACCTGCTCGAAGCTGGCGATCATGGAGACCCCGATCATCAACCAGACGATGCGGCGGTCACGGAGCCCGATTTTCAGGGCCGACCAAGGTTTGAAGGACTCGGTCT
>JBIKUM010000200.1:0-5798 GCA_044347585.1 Terrimicrobiaceae bacterium | reverse complement strand
AAAAAATGACGGAAAGCAGAGTAAGGCATCGACGATGCGCATGAGCAAATTATCGATCCAGCCGCCGAAATACCCGCTCACCGCGCCGACGAAAATGCCGATCCCCAGCGAGACCGCCATGGCCACGAATCCGACAGTAAGGGAAATCGTCGACCCGGCCACCATGCGGGAGAGCACATCCCTCCCAAGGTTGTCCGTGCCAAGCCAGTTCGTGGCGCTCGGTGGGAGTAACTTGGCCTCGAGATTTGTGGCATTGGGGTTCATCGGCATCGGCAGCCCAAGCGTTTTTAGGACGCCGGCTGCAATGGCAACTGCGAAGAATAAGCTGATAAAAACGAGTGCGACGACCGCCAATCTGTCGGAAAAGAATTTCCGCGCCACACGGCGATAAGGACTATCCACTGCAACGCCTACTGATTCGATGGAGATTGAGTCAACCAACGGAATTGAGGTGTTTTAATTAGCCTCGCTGTAGAGTTTTGCCACATAGGGCCAGTTCACTACATTCCACCAACCGGTGATGTAGTCGGCACGGCGGTTTTGGTATTTTAAATAATAGGCATGTTCCCAGAGATCGAGTCCGAGAAGGGCGGTTTTGCCTTCCAAGAGTGGCGGGTCTTGATTGGCGGTGGAGACGACGGAAAGTTTTCCGTCTTTTTCCACAAGCCAGGCCCAACCGCTCCCGAAGCGCTTGAGCGCGGCATCGGTGAATTCTTTTTTGAAGGCCTCGTAAGATCCGAAGTCCTTTTTGATCGCCTCGGCGAGTTTCCCGCTTGGTTCGCCTCCGCCATCGGGTGACATCATGAGCCAAAACTGGCTATGATTGAGGTGTCCACCGACATTGTTACGAAGCCCGACGCGGATGGTCTCAGGGGCCTTATCGAGACTCGCAAGGAGTTCCTCGGGCGAGAGCTTGGCGAGTTCGGGTTGGTCCGCAAGAAGCTTGTTGGCATTCGTGATATAGGCCTGGTGGTGCTTGTCGTGGTGAATCCGCATGGTCTCGGCGTCGATGTGCGGTTGCAGGGCCTCGTAGGCATAGGGAAGTGGAGGGAGTGTGTAGGGACCAGTAGGTTCGGTTTGAGCTATCAAGGTCGTGCTGGCACAGACGGCGAGGCCTGAAAGAACAAGATTGCGCCACAGGGATGAGAGCAGTTTGGTTTTCATATCGGGCGAAAACTAAACCATGAAAAATCCGACGCAATCCGCAAAACGCACTACGGCATTTCAAGAGAGGGTGTTTGCGGCGCTCGCAGGTATTCCCGCTGGATTCGTGACGACATATGGTTCCCTTGCCGCGCAACTGGGATGCCGTTCCTCTCAGGCAATCGGTCAGGCTTTGAGAAACAATCCCTTTGCCCCTGAGGTGCCCTGCCACAGAGTTGTGAAATCCGATGGCTCGCTTGGGGGATTTTTTGGCGACAGCACAGACTGCGCCCATATGAGGAAACGCCGCCTCCTCGAGGATGAGGGAATTGTTTTTGATCCCTCGGGGAGGATTCCAGAATGGTTTATTCTGCGAACAATGTAGGCAGTGAATCCGCCTCCTGTTCCTGAGAACTTCCTAGCGATCCTCGCTGGCGGCTGGCAATGAGGGAGCGAAGCTTCTCCAAGGGAACGCTGAGATAGCGGGCATCCGAATCTGGCATGCCGTCCACAAGATCAAGGAGGATGTCCCCATCGCGCCAAGCATCACGCACGATATGGCTTTTGGTGAGGGGCATCGTGTTGCAGCGGGTGCGCGGAAGGATGTAATCCAAATCCTCGATCAAAAGCGAAACCTGTTGCTGGGTCAGCAGCACGAGCACCTCCCGAGGTTGTTGGAAAAGCTGGGCATTTATGGACAGATTAGGCGTCGCGGACTTTGAGATCAAGAATGTGAAATATCTTGCCGCCATCGGTCTCTGGAACCGAAATTGAATGCAAATGACCACCGATACTTTTTTGCAAACCGCCCTCGACGCAGCGCAAGCCGCAGGAGGATTCCTCCGAGCCAATTTCGGCCGACCGCTCACGGTCGATGAAAACCTTGCCCACGACATCAAGCTGGAACTCGACAAGCGCACGCAGGCCCTCATCGAATCAATCATTCTGGACCGCCACCCCGGCCATGCGATTTACGGCGAGGAAGGTGTCACAGGTGACCAGTCGAGCGAATACCAGTGGATTATCGACCCAATCGACGGAACGGTAAATTTCTTCTACTCCATCCCGCATTTTGCCGTGAGCATCGCTCTTCGCCGCGCGGGAAAAATCATCGTCGGCGTCATCTACGACCCGATGCGTGACGAAATCTGGTCTGTGAAAGAAGGGCATCCCGCCTTGCTGAACGGCCAACCGATTTCGGTCAGTTCCCGCACTGATATTGCCGAGTGCACGGTCTCCGTGGGTGTTTCCAAATCCATCAACACCATCAATCGGGGCATCCCGCTCTTTGAAAAAATGCTCCGCAGCGTGAAGAAGTGCCGGATGATGGGCAGCGCCTCCCTCGATATCGCCTATGTCTCCTGTGGTCGCTTGGACGCCTATATCGAAGGCATGATCAGCCTCTGGGATGTGGCCGCAGGACTTCTTCTTGTGGAACAGGCGGGCGGCAAAGTGGAGCTCAAGCCCCACGAGTCCCAGCCCGAAAAATACTCCATCGTCGCCGCCAGCGGCAAAGTAACCTTCCCGCTCGAATGATCGCCACCGGCATCGGCTATGATGTGCACCGCCTGGTCGCCGACAGGCCTCTGGTTCTTGGTGGGGTTGAAATCCCCCACCCGCTTGGCCTCGATGGCCACTCGGATGCGGATGTGCTGTGCCATGCGATTGCCGATGCCGTTCTTGGCGCGGCTGGGGAGCCTGACATAGGCCATCTTTTCCCTAACACAGACCCAACAATTCGAGGCATCAGCAGCTTGGAAATCCTGCGCCGTGTGCGCTCTGTTTTGGACGAAAAAAACATACGCCTTCACAATATCGACGCCACCCTCATTGCCGAGGAACCCCGCATCGCTCCACACCTCGCAGAAATGAAAAACCGCGTCGGTGCCGCGTTGGGGCTTAGTCCGGCACGAGTCGGCATCAAGGCCACTACGAATGAATCGATGGGATTCCTCGGCCGTGGCGAAGGCATGGCCGCGATGGCCACGGCCTGCGTGAATCTGCCGGAATAGCCTTTAAACGCAGGCTAACTCGAGGACCATTTCGTCCAAGTTCACCCCCGGCCCCATGGCCAGCCTGGGGAGGAATAAAGGAGAGGGTGTTTGAGCGAGTTCAAAAGTTCCGCCCCCATAAAGGAAAGCCACATCGTATCCGGCGTGCATTATGAGAGAGTCCGCTCCGAAATCACCATAAGGAAAAGCAAACATGCGCGAATCTTTTCCGAGATTTTTACGAATAGCCTCCTTCGAGAATTCAAGTTCCTGCTGGATTTCCAGTGAGTTCAAAGAGGAAAAAGCACGATGCGAGTAGCCGTGCGACTCCACGGAAACACCGGCCTCCTCGAGAGCAGTCAGTGTATTCCAATCCGCAATGCGTTCGAGTGGCTCCACGCCATGGTCGAATAAGTTTGTTTCCCCGATGAACTGCGTTGGAGCAAAGACAACGGCGGGAGCGGAAAAGCGCTTGAGAATCGGAAGAGCGTTTTCCAAAAGCGACTCGTAGGCATCGTCAAATGTTACCAGGACACTCTTCTCAGGAAGAGCGCCGTTTCCATTCAGCGCGTCCAAAAGAGCCTCGGCCGATAGGAATTGCCACCCCTTTTTATGAAACCACCCAAGCTGTGCGGAGAACTCCTCCGTGCTGGTGTAATTCCAAGTAAGCCAACCAACCAACGAGGGATTTCCAATTTTGTGATATGAGAGGGTCGCAACTACTGAAGACACGGGAGTGTTAACTAAACAGGTTTTACCCGACTTGGAAATACCTCTCGCAGGAACACCGATTTTTTAGGTTCCGAAATCCCGCGATTGAAAGCCTGACGAGTGGGAGTCATAGTCACCACCTACTTTGATGCAAAATTTTTTGCTGATCGCTTCGACTCTCATCCTGCTCTGTAGCTTCGGCTATACGCTCTTTCGTTTAGGCTCCGGGCGCCTTCGTCCGGGGCGCACCAATCTTGCGGCCCTCGTCGCGGCATTTGTTTTGCTGTCCGTAGACCTCTGGCTGCGTGGTCAGGTGCTGCGTTCCTGTCCCATCAACTCGCTTTTTGATGTGGTCATCTTCATGGCCTGGTCCACGACTCTCATCTACCTGCTTGTTGGATCCGCCTATCGGCTGTCGCTCTTGGGAGCATTTACGACGCCTTTAGTTTTGCTTCTACTCCTCACCGCTGAGTTTGCCCCGCTGGACCGCTCTCCGAGCCTTCGTGCGTTGAGGGATCCTTGGATAGAATTTCACGCATCGCTTTCCCTGATAGCCTACGGAGCCTTCGCCTTAGCCGGTCTCGCGGGCATGATGTATCTCATTCAGGATCGGCAACTCAAAAAACGCAAAGGCGGCACGCTGCTCTACAATCTGCCTCCCATCACGGATCTGGGCATTGCGAACACCCGGCTCATCTGGCTTGGACTTGGACTCCTCACCATCGCTTTTGCGGCGGGATTTGTGAGTGGCATGCAGGTGAACACCATCAAATTCTGGACCTCCGCCACGATCTGGCTCGCCTACGCACTCATGGTCGTGCTGCGTCAGGTCCACACGCTGGCACCGCGACGCACGGCCACACTTTCCGTGGCGGCGTTGGGATTCATCCTCCTCACCCTTCCGGCGATCCAATACCTCTCCGCACCGAAATGACGATTCTCTGCGCCGGCATCAACCATCGAGACGCGGCTCTGGAGATCCGCGAGAAGTTTGCCATCGGTAACCACGAACTGCAGGAAACGCTCAATAATCTGCGAGCCATTGAAGGGCTCTCAGGCGCAGTGGTCGTCTCGACCTGCAACCGCGTCGAACTCTACGCCTCAAGCATCAATCCGACGCCAGTCATGGAGGCCATACGCCGGTTTTTAAAATCCCGCACCAGTGGCTTAGAGGCCCCTTTCTACACAGAGGATTCACTCCCGAGCGTGAAGCATCTCTTCCGAGTAGCCAGCGGCCTGGATTCCATGGTTGTGGGCGAAACGGAAATCCTCGGCCAGCTCAAGCAGGCCTACAGTGCAGCTGCTGAGCATGGCGCGACCAATACGCACCTCAACAAACTTTTCCAGCATGCCTTCCGAGTGGCGAAACAGGTTCGCACCGAGACGAGCATCACTCGCGGAGCGACCTCCGTGGGATCCGTCGCGGTCGATCTGGCCGGGAAAATTTTCGGCGATCTCGGTGGACGCAAGGTCATGATCCTCGGCGCCGGCGACACAAGTGAACGGGTCGCCCGCAGCCTCGTTTCGCGTGGAGTTCGAACGGTCATCGTGGCGAACCGCACATTCGACAGGGCTGCTGCTCTGGCCGATCAGATCGGCGGTCTGGCCGTTCATTTCGACCACTGGCACACGGCCTTCGACGAGGTGGACATCCTCATTTGTTCGACGGCCGCCCCCCACCCTATTGTGACCCGTGAGAAGCTGGAATCCATCATGCGCCGCCACAGTGAACGACCACTTTTTATTATCGATCTGGCCGTGCCACGCGATGTGGACGCCTCGGTGAACGAACTCGAGAATGTCTATCTCTACGACATCGATTCAATTGAAGAAATCGCCCGCCAATCACTCAACATCCGCCAGGCTGAGATCGTGCGCTGTGAGGCGCTCATCGACACCCATGTGGCGGATTTCATGCATTGGATGCGCAACCACCCTACTCCATCCCGGTGA
>JBIKUM010000094.1:0-9159 GCA_044347585.1 Terrimicrobiaceae bacterium | reverse complement strand
TGCGAATCCGTCCGAGGACTCGTTGAGGTATGGGAATTGCCCGGTCCAGCGATTCAGCATGAAACGCCCGGCCGGCCGTTCCTCATCGCCCCAGGCGTAGCGTTGTCCCTCGTTACCTCCAACCGCCGCAAATTCCCACTCCGCCTCGGTGGGAAGGCGCTTCCCGGCCCATGCAGCGTAGGCATTCGCATCCTCCCAAGCGATGTGGACCACGGGATGATTCTCCCTGCCCGCAATGCTGCTGCCGGGGCCTTCGGGATGTGACCACGAGGCGCCATGCGTCCATCGCCACCATGCGGACAGATCGCGTAAATCCACTGGGCCTGTGGTCGGTTGAAAAACCAAAGAGCCGGGCGCAAGCACCTCTGCGGGCGGTTTGGGCGTGCCCGGTGGGACTTGCTTTTTCATTTCTTCCCAATCCACAGCCCGCTCGGCGAGGGTGACATAGCCGGTTGCTTTCACGAATTTGGAAAACTCGGCATTCGTGACCGGATGGATATCCAAAAAGAATGGCTTCACCTTTACGCGATGCGCCGGCCGCTCATTGGGAAACGCATACTCGGCATCCGAGCCCATTACGAATTCGCCGCCCGGAATCAAAACCATGCCGCCTGTTGGTGGCGCAGGCTGGCATCCAACAAAAAGAAACGCTCCCAGTGTCAGGATCAGTGGGAGCGTATTCAAAGCGGTGAATTTTAACGAATCGGTCCGAGGGCTTGAGGGATCGTGACGATGCCTCGTTTGGTGAACTCATCCACAGCTCGTGCAGAGAGGACTCCGTCGGTCGCGAGAGCGAGGGATTTCACATTCGGATCGTCCTGCGCCATCTTGCGAAGCGTGCTCGCGCGGGATTCAGTCGGTTCCATCCAAAGTATGAGATCACCCGCAACAGGAGCTACCAGGACGCCCTGGGAATCCAGAGCAGCAAGAACACCCGCTTCTTCCCGAAACGACACAATGGCTGCGGAATCCTGGTGGTGCTTCCGCAAAATGTGCGCGACTTGCATGAAGTCGAGAGCTTGCTCCGGCGTAGTGGCTTTCGAGGCGAGGCGAAGAAACGGATCGGGATTTCGGCCGATATCTTGCAGATCGGTGGTGAGAATTGTCTTCTGCCAAGGTGAGAAGGAGGTGGCGGAAAGAAACCTTTCCACTTCGGCGGGAGTGGCTCCGAGGGCTGTGAGCGCAGCGCGGTTTTTGATGCTCATTTCCTGCGGCGTGGATTCGATGAGCGTGCGCTGGAGTGTTTGGTTCACATTCACCACGGAAATCGCGGTGCCCACTCCCCCGCTGAGCAAGAAGCCGGAGAGGTCGACCACAAGCGCGCCGCCTGCCATGGCTCGTGCGGTGGCATCCAACTTTTCCTGCAAGAGGACATCTCTCGAATAAGGTGTCACTCCAAGCTGAACGGCCAGCGCGGATTTTTTGCGCGAAACACCAAGAACCGCTTCGGCTCCGGAGCGTGGATTCGCTTTGCCCTCGGCAGTGTTTTTGACAGCGTCGCCGACTCGCCCCAGAAGGCGGGCAGCGCCTTGGGGAAGGCGTTGAACCGTGCCGAGGGGATCTTTTGCGGCTTCCTTCACACTCTCGACCTTCTCGGCCCCCGCTTTGACGAGTGCCTTTCCGAACTCCTCGGATCCATCAAGCGCATCGAGCGCCGTGATCGCTTGGATCTCACTGGTGCGAACAGCAAGGCTTTGCGTGCCTGTGACGGATTCGGCGCCATTGGGGCCTTGAAGCGTGTAGGCGAGGTGCAGGCCGTCCGGCTGCGCGGCAGGAGCAATGGTGTAAAGCGAGCTGCTCAGCTTTGCGGCGGGAACGAAATCGGCCGCAGACACCGGCTGAAGCGCCTCATAAGTTGAAGACTGGGATTCCATCTGCGCCAGGAGCGTGGTCAGGCTGATTGAGAAGGAAAGAACGAGTCGTTTCATAGGATGTGGCTTCGCGAGAAGCTAAAAACTACTCGGAAAAGATCCGGCGCCAGTCTTTTTTCATATCAACAACGATCCACCCTCGATCCCCTGCTTCGGCCAGAGCGGCGACAAGTTGGCCGGTGCTTTTGGGCTTCGCGTCGTAGGCGTATTCGCGTTCGGCATCGGTGTGGTGGACGATCAGCCCGAGGGAGGGACGGGGATTGCTGATGGTGGTGTATTCCAGCATTTGTTTGTCACCATCGCTATTGCCGAATGCAGCAATGGGGCGACGGCCAATAAATTGATGAATGCCGACAGGCTTGCCCGATTTGTCATCAATGAAGAGGTCGTCCATTGTTTTCACCAGCACGGGCCCGGAATCCCTTAATTCAAAAACGGCCCGGGTATTGGAGCCGACGACCTGCTCAGGCGGAATACCGTAGGTTTTTTCCGTGAAGACCCGCAGGAAATCCGCTCCGCCACCGGAAACGATGAAAGTTTTGAATCCGTTGGCGCGGAGAAATTCCAACACTTCCAGCATGGGCTGGTAGGCAAGTTGATCGTAAGGGCGCTTGAACCTCGGGTGCCGTGCGGTGGAAAACCAAGCGCGCACGCGGGCGGCAAAGTCCTCCGTGGTCATTCCAGACCCAACGAGTTCGATGATGCGGGAAAGGCCCTTGTAATGATCGGCGAGCAATGCCGGCACATCACCAGCAAGCGCGGCTTGCACAGCGGAATCGTCTCTCCACGAGGGCTCCTCAGGCAGGCGGCGGCGCAATTCGTCGAGCGTGAAGGCAAGTTGGAAAGGCACCGGGTTCTCAGGCCAGAGCGCTCCGTCGTTGTCGAAAACAGCGATCCGCTCTGCCAGAGGAACGGAATCCTTGGAATCCGGGTCGGTGGTTTTTTCGACGAAGTCGAGGATGGCTTGCTTGGCCGCGCCCGAGTTCCAAGAGGGAAGGGGGTCGGCCAAAGCAAGAGACGGCAGAGCCCACGCAAGAAGCAGGGCGAGGATGTGTGGCGTGAGCTTCATTTCATGAGGATGGCTTGGATTTCGGCGTCATCGGAGCCCTGTTCGACTTTCAATTGTGCCAGCGCAAACTTTCGGAAGACAAAGAAATAAAAGGGCATCAATCGAAACGGCTTTCGAATCGAAAAATCGAGCAACCCAAATTATTGGGCGACGGTGGTGACCGACTCCATCACGCGGTCGAGATTGAAGCTGCCGGGCTTCTGGCGCGGCGGGAACTCACGGAAACTCTGCAGCCAAGTGCCCACATAGCTCGCAGCCGGGGCAATGACGAACATGTGATCCAAATACCAACGCTGGTAGCCCATGCCGATGTCCGGGGCGAGCTCGAAGGGATCCATGCGAAGATTTGTCACCATCGGTGCGCGCAGTTCCTCAAAGGGCTGGAGCCACACATCCATGCCGTGGGCGTTTTGTTTGAGGAAGGTGATCTTCCAATTTTCGTATCGCAGCGCCGCTACACTTCCATCATCCGTCCAATAAATGAACTCCTTGCGAGGCCAAGCTGCTTCTCCCATGAGCGTGGGCAGGAGATTGTAGCCATCAAGGTGCACTTTGTAGGTGCTGTTACCAACTTTTGCCCCTTTGAGCAGATTTTCCTTCACGGTCGTGTCGCCTGCCGCAGCAAGAAATGTTGGCAACATGTCTTCATGTGCGCCGATCTCATTGATCACAGTGCCGGGCTTGATGACACCGGGCCAGCGGATGAAAGTCGGCACGCGATATCCGCCCTCCCATTGCGTATTTTTCTCACCACGGAACATGGTTGAGCCGCCATCAGGCCAAGTAAATGCCTCAGCGCCGTTGTCGGTGGAATACATGACGATCGTATTTTCATCCAAGCCGAGCTCCTTGAGTTTCGCGAGCAACTCGCCGACTTGTCCATCGTGCTCAACCATTCCGTCGGCGTAAATGCCAAGCCCTGTTTTGCCATCGGACTCTTCTTTGAGATGCGTGAAGATGTGCATGCGCGTGGAGTTCCACCAGAGGAAAAACGGCTTGTCCTCCTCCTTGGCGCGCTCCAGGAAATCAATAGCCTTTTCCGTCACCTCCTCGTCGATGGTCTCCATGCGCTTTTTCGTAAGAGGCCCGGTGTCCTTGATACGACCATCTGCGAAGCTATGAATCACCCCACGCGGGCCGAATTTCTTTTTGAACTCCGGGTTCTTCGGATAATCGGGGTTCTCCGGCTCCTCCTCTGCGTTGAGGTGGTAGAGATTTCCAAAAAATTCATCAAAACCGTGACTGGTCGGCAACATATCGTCTCGATCACCGAGATGATTTTTTCCGAATTGGCCGGTGACATAACCTTGCGCCTTGAGAAGTGTCGCAATGGTTGGATCCTCTTTTTTCATGCCCTCCGGTGTGCCGGGGAGACCGACTTTGGTCAGGCCGGTGCGAATAGGGGACTGGCCGGTAATAAAAGCAGCGCGCCCCGCGGTGCAGGATTGTTGACCATACCAGTCGGTGAAATACGCACCCCCGTTTGCGATGCTGTCGATGTTCGGAGTGCGATAACCCATCATACCACGATTGATCGCACTGATGTTGAACTGGCCGATGTCGTCTCCCCAGATGACGAGGATATTGGGTTTTTTTTGCTTCGTTGAGGCATGCACCGAGGCTGTGGCGAGAACAACGCCCAAGATGGCGAGAACAATTCGCGCAGGAGAGGATGAGATCTTCATAAAGGGCTTCTTTATTAAATTACATGGGAGAAAGACAGCATTCTTTCAAACGGGCGTGCTGTGATCACTTGTAAGCAACCGGAATTCGCCGAACCCCGCCCGTCGACAAGGCCCTGCTTCGTCAAGCGCCGCTGTTAACGGTCCAGCAGGGCCTACGAACCCGATTGTTCTACTCCTGCAATCGGCTGACATGAGCAATCCCGAAGAGCGCGAGCAGGTCGTGGCTCAAATGACCCAAATCGAAGAGAACCGCATGGATGCCGTGCTGCAAAAAGCCGGTGAATGATTGGAACCACGCCGCCCCGCGCACCTCCGCCACACGGGTAACGCTCCGTAAAAAACAACTCCCCCCCATGCAGCCTGGCCCAATCGTAAACTGGGAGGGACATCCTCCGGCATGTCCCATTTTTCTCGATGCGCGTCGCCACCTCATCGATGACCAACCACACCCTGCGCCTGCGCAACCGAGACGGTCGCGCCCCCTCTCCTTCACGCGGCAGCACGCCCTCGCGGTTCGCTGGGAAAGTAATTGTTTACTTCCCTTATACGACTTTGATCATATTTGTTTCGATGCGTTCGCACATTCTGCCGTTTCTGTTTTGGCGCTGCCTTTTCCACGTATTGGCAGTAATTCTTTTTGCGGCAACGCTGGAAAAAGCCCAAGCCAATCTTGTGTTGTCAAATGTCCCAGCCAACTCCAATGGGGGCACCACGCTGAACGCTACCGACTACAAGGCGCTTCTTTTCACCAGCGGCCCTGATGCCACAGAAATCGTCTCGCTTGCTCTGGGATTGAATCCGATTAGCTCTTCCAACATTCCTTCTACCGCAAAAGTGGAAATCTCCCTTTGGTCAACCACCCTCAACGCCACTGTTTTGGAACCGGATGTTCAACTCGCAACCACGGGACTTCAAACAGTCAACATGTCCAGTCTCCAAGGACTCTACACCTTCCAAGATGCGTTCTTTGGAGGCGGCTTTTCAATGGCAGCCCAGACTTCCTATGCCTTGATCCTCACCTCCGATGCCAGCGGTATCAAATGGGCCAACAAAAACCATACCTCGCCGGTGGGTTCCTCCGGGTTCACTTACAACAACTTTCTCGGAAGCTCAAATGCCGGCGCGGATTGGACCACCGCGCCATCAATGCATAATGCCGTTTCGATGGAAGTGAACATCGTTCCCGAGCCATCCACAGCGATGCTGTTCTGCACCATTGCGGGGTTCGTGGCCTTGTGCCTGCGCAACCGGGACGCTCGCGCTCCCCTCGCTCGCGCAGCGACGCCCGAAAGCAACTCGTAGAGTCTGTAGTCGCGAAGGGCGATGGGGTGAACACCCCAGCCATAAAAAACAAGCGCTAGCCTTGGAAGTGCTATGTTGAAGCATGAAAACAAAGACCGATCGATTGATTGTTTGCGGCACGGATTTTTCTGAAAATTCTACCGAGGGCGTTGCCGCTGCCGCAGCCATGGCCGGGCGGTTTCACAAGCCGCTCACGCTTCTGCATGTGGCGGACCAATTCAATGTGCACTGCGATACGAAGGCGGAAGCAACCCGGTATCTGCAGCCTGCCCGCGAGAAGTTGAAGCACGCGATCGAATCCGCAGCTTCAAGCTTGGAGCGCGTGAGCGGGGAGGTCTTGCACGGGCAATATGCCGAGGATGCCCTGGTCGATTTCGTGGCCAAAAATCCCGTGGATTTGCTGGTGGTTTCAGCAGTGAGCAAGACGGCCTATGATCGCTGGACGCTCGGGAGTGTTTCCGAAGAAATATCGGAAGCCGCTCCCGTGCCCACGCTCACTGTCCGCTCGGCCAAACCATTCGAGGCATGGGCACGTGGCGAGCGGGCGCTGAGGGTTTTTGTCGCGGCGGATTTCTCGCCTTCTTCGGAAGCCGCCTTGCACTGGGTCGGAAAATTGAAGGAGATCGGCCCGTGCGAAGTGTTGCTCGGCCATGTGAACTCTCCGTATCGCGAAGAAAAGCGCCTCGGCCTTTGCGACTCACAGGAATCAAATGAAAACCAGCCCACCGTCCAGGCGATACTTGAGCGGGATTTACGGGAAAAGGCTTCGGCGGTTTTTGGATTCGAGTCTTTTGAAATTTTGGTGCGCGCAAGCGAGGGGAAAGCCGATCTCCAGATTGTGAATCTCGCTATCAAAAACCAGGCCGACCTACTCGTGGTCGGCACACATCAACGCCAAGGCCTGAAGCGCTTGGCCAATGGATCGTTCTCCAGCGGCATTCTACGACATGCTCCGATGAGTGTTGTCTGCGTGCCAAAGGCTCTGGATCCCTCTCCGGCCGTGCATCCATGCCGCCGTGTGCTGGTCGCGACAGACCTGAAACCAAGTGGCGCGCATGCTCTCTCCTACGCCTACTCTGTCGTCGATCAAATTGGCACCGTGTGCATCGCCCATGTCTGCAAACCTTCGGAATCCACCAAAAGAGCCCGGCAAATCGCCGAGTGCACGGAGCAATTGCGCGCGCAAATACCCGACGCTCCCAGCGTTTCCTCTGTGAAATCCGAGATTCGCGTCGTTGAAAATTCCCATGTCGTCGAAGCGATCTGCCAAGCGGCGGAGTCGTTCAACGCCGACCTCGTCTGCATCGGAGCGCACACGAGGCCAGGAGCGGCCGCCCGCCTCGCGGGATCGGTGGCCCTCGGTGTCCTCCAAAAATGTGAACGCCCCGTGCTCGTGGTCTGGCCGGCCCGCGATTCTTAAGCCCGACCGCGAACCGCGCGCTTTGCCGGTCAGCGGCCGCGAGCTCGTTGGCAAGGGAGAGACATCCTCCGGTATGTCCTATTTCTTTCGATTGGAACGGCAAGGTCATCCCTGACCAGCCACCAGTTTCATCCACTTCTTATGAGGTGAATACCCCGTTTGATTCAAACAAAGAAAACATTACTAACCACTTCCTATCTACTGCGCGGAGCGCTGCTCCCCGCCTCCGCTGAAAATTAAATGCTGAAAACTTGATGTCGCCCATGAAAAAAACCTTCGCACTTCCTGCCATCATCGTAGCCCTCGCTTCGCTACTCGCCCTCGCCACGCATGCTTCGGCTAACGGCTTCGCCACTCTCTACTGGCTTGGATCTAACGGCACGCTCTGGTCCGCCGGCAACAACTGGTCCACGGACTCTGTCGGCACAACCTCCACCGACTTCTCCACCGACGCCTACGTCAATTTTTCCGCCACCGGGTCGTCAAATTCCACCGCCACCGACCTCGGCGGCGACCTCACAATCAGTTCGTTCACCATAAACACGCCGGATGCGGTCGGCATATCCGGAGGCAACCTTACGATTGGCGGAGATATCTCTATCGGTTCGTCGAGCAGCAACAACAGCCTCCAGATCAGCAACGGGGTGGCAGTAAGCGCAGCTTCCATGTGGGCAGGAGCTGAAGTGGGAGCCAACAACAACCAAGTCACTGTGGTAGCCAATTCCACTCTCACTCTCACGGACGATATCTATGTCGGAGGCAACGGATCTTCCAACAACCTGACTATCACGAACGGGGGCGCAGTCAGCGCATTCTACATGTCGGCGGGACGCGAAGCGGTTTCCAACGACAACCAGGTCACCGTGGGAGCCAATTCCACGCTCACTCTTGCGGACATTCTCGATGTGGGATTCCACGGATTTTCCAATAACCTCACCATCACAAACGGGGGGGCAGTCAGCGCAAATTACATATCGGCAGGACGCGAGGAGGGTTCCAACAACAACGCGATCCTCGTTACCAGCAACGCCTCCATGCTCATCAATAACGATCTCATTGTGGGAGAAGCGGGTTCAACCAATAGCATGACCGTTTCCGAACGGGGCCGTGTGACAAGCTCGGTGGGCTACATTGGAAAAAACGCCACCTCAGCCAATAACACCGTGACCGTTACAGGAACCAATTCGACTTGGACGAACAACGGCACACTCCATGTCGGTTATCAAGGCAGCAACAACACCCTCACCGTGGCGAATAACGGAACGGTCTCCACATCGAGCATCAGCATCGCATCGCAGGCCGGTTCGGGAGGAACCCTGAACCTCGGCACCTTCGGCGGCAACGACACGGGTGGAACGATCAACGCCCCTTCCATCGCCTTCGGCAATGGCACCGGCACGATCAATTTCAATCAAAGTAATGCCATGGCCTTCTCGGGCAACATTTCCGGCAACGGATCGGTGAACAAACTCGGCTCGGGAACAACCACCCTCTCCGGCAACAACACCTACACCGGCGGCACGAATGTCCAAAACGGCACGCTGTGGGCCCAAAATGCTCACGCCTTTGGAACGGGCAATGTGCTCGTGAACGGTGGAACGCTCCTCACCACCTCCTCGCAGGAGTCCATCATGGGGAGCCAGACGCTCTCGATCGGCGGCAACCTCGACTGGACGAGCGGCAAAATCGGGTTCTACAACACTGGCACTTCTCCGCTATCGGGCAATTTGACAATAAGAGTCACCGGCAACTTCACTGCATCGGAAGGCAATAAGACCTTTGACTTCAGTGGTGTAGAGGCGCTCAACTCGG
>JBIKUM010000063.1:0-11214 GCA_044347585.1 Terrimicrobiaceae bacterium | reverse complement strand
TGGTAAATGCAACTGATGTCAATTTCGTGGCCGCCCACGGTCAACACACGACCCTCTTCGGCAATTTCACGATCACAAACAACACAGTCGTTTACACCGTGACGGGAGCCACCTCAGGCGGAACCCACATCCAAAACAACGGCGGGCCGAATACGCCAGTGGTCGCGAACTACAATATCACCGGCCCGACCGTCACAATCGGTGTCAACAATAAGGTCAATGCCCTGACATTCACCTCGAGCGCTCCGCTAGCCATCCAATCCAATGGACAACTCACCGTGACCTCAGGCACGCTTGCGGTGCAAACCGGCTCCTCGGTTGTCTCTGGCGGCACACTCAACACACCCGGTAACCTTGACAAGACCGGCGCGGGCGAACTCGACCTTCAAAGCAACACGAATGTCAACGGCATCGCCAATGTCGTGGCAGGCCTGCTCTCGGTGAACGGTCAACTGAACGCCAACTTGGTGGTGGTCGATCCGAACGCCACCCTTGGCGGCGCAGGCGTCATCGTGGCATCGAATGTGGTCGTGAACGGCAACCTCTCGCCTGGCAACTCGCCCGGAACGCTCAATGTCGTTGGTAATCTTGTCCTAGGCGCGGGAAGCTCGACGGTGATCGAAATCGCCAGCTCAACGAACTTCGACCGTATCGTCGTAAGCGGCACGGCGACCCTCGGTGGCACGCTGAACGCCGTAGCCTACGGCGGAGGAACAATAACGCCCGGTGCGCGCTATGATTTCCTCCAAGCCGGCAGCATCGATGGGGAATTCGACAGCCTCATTGCTCCAGATGGGTTGCGCATTCGGTTCCTGAACTCCGGCACAGTCGGTTCGCTCCTCTTCGGTCCGGCAAGTTTCGTTCCTTACGCTCTCAACCAGAACCAAGTCAATGTGGCCAAGGCGCTCGATATCTTCGTCCTCGCCACGGAAGGCGACGCCATCGTCGTGGGCATCGCACTCGACTCGCTCACGACCGAGCAATTCCCGGCGGCCTTCGACCAGATCATGCCCGGATTCTACGAAAGCCTCGCAAACATCGCGATCGAGCAGGCCTTCAATCAAACCCAGATGCTCAACCAACGCATCAGCTCCGTGCGCCTCGGTGCAGCGGGCTTCCAAGCCATCGGCGGCATCAGCCAACCGCTCGTGCACGACAAGAACGGTAAGAGCGCGGCGGATGCGAAAGACGCCAGCCCAATCGTGGAAAGCGCGACAGCGACAAACTGGAACGCTTGGGCACTCGGCACAGGCATGTTCTCCCGCTCGACGAACCTCGGTAGCCTGCAAAACTACAACAACGACGCCGGTGGATTCCTCGTGGGCAGCGATTACCGCTGGAGCGAGAACTTCGTGACCGGACTCTACGGCGGATACGATTACAGCTACGCGGAATACAACGGCGGCGGCAGCACGAAGGGCAATAGCTTCAACTTCGGCACCTACGCCAGCTACGCGAAGGACGGCTACTACGCCGACGCGGTGATCGGCGGCGGCTACACCGGGTTCCAGACCCAGCGCACGATCGAGTTCAGCACAATCGACCGCACGGCCTCGGCAGACCCAAACACCGGCCAGTTCACCGCCGGGCTCAACCTCGGCAAGGACTTCGAAGTCGG
This sequence comes from Terrimicrobiaceae bacterium, assembly GCA_044347585.1. Classification (GTDB taxonomy): domain Bacteria; phylum Verrucomicrobiota; class Verrucomicrobiia; order Chthoniobacterales; family Terrimicrobiaceae; genus UBA967. The sequence continues at coordinate 9,596 of JBIKUM010000063.1, read as the reverse complement.
CAAGTTCACACTCGGCCCGATCGTCGGAGCGCAATACACCTACGCCGGCATCGGCAGCTTCACGGAAAGCGGTGCCGAGAGCCTCGACCTCTCACTCGGCCAGCAAAACGCCAACAGCCTGAGGAGCACACTCGGTGGCCGGATCGCCTACACCTGGAACCTGAACCAGAAAATCGCCCTCATCCCCGAGGTGCGGATGTTCTGGCAGCACGAGTTCTTGAACAACCCGCGCACCATCAACGCCAGCCTCGACGGCGGCAACGGAGCCTCCTTCGACTACGAAACCACCGCCCCATACCGCAACAGCGTCTTTGCCGGAGCCGGCGTCACCGCCCAGTTCGGCGAGCGCTGGAACGCCTCGCTCTTCTACAACATCAACTTCGGCAGCCAGACCTACCAAAGCAACATGGTCAGCGCCGGCCTGAACCTCTCGTTCTAACGGGAGGGCCATCCTCCGGCATGGCCCAAATATCAATCACGGAACACGCGGAATAACGCTCAGTCACCACTCTGCCTAAAATTCATCCGCGCCACGCCCCTCTTGGACGCCGCTGCGCGGCTGAATCTTGGGTCATGCAAGATGATGACCCTCCCAATGCGTCGGAGCGCCGACGTCCCCGTCGGCAGGTGTGGAAATATCCACCGGCGGCTGGCCGGCTCGCGATTCATAAGCCAACCGCGAACCGCGCGTCTTGCCGGTCAGCGACCCAGGTATTTGTCGCGGCCGGCGACGAGGGCTTCGATTTTGCGGTCGGCGATGGAGCGTTTGAGCATCCAGAATCCGCAGTCGGGGTGCACCCAGCGGACGCGGCCCGGTCCGGCTTTTTTGACGGCGCGGTCGATGCGGGATGCGACTTCGTCGGCTGTTTCGACATGGTTCACTTTGATGTCGATGACGCCGAGGCCGAGCTTGATGCGTGGGTCGATGTCTTTGAGCACATCGAGATCGGTTTCCGGGCGGTGGGCGAGTTCCAGCACGAGGTGATCGGTGTGCAGGCCGTTGAGGAAATTCAGCAGATGTTTCCATTCGCCTTTTTGGATGGTCTGGCCGCCGTAGTTGCCGAAGCAGAAATGCACGGCCTTTTCGACCTTCACCTGGTCGAGGATGCGGTTGATCGCCGCCTGCGCGACGGGTGCGCCTTCGGGGCTGCCGGGGATGTTGGCTTCATCGACTTGCACACAGGCGCAGGGCAGATCGGCGACTTGGGCTGCGAGGACATCGGCGATCGCCATGGTGAGCGCTTCGAAGTTGCCGTAGTGGTTGTCGAGGAGTGTGCGGGCCAGCATGTAGGGGCTGGTGAGTGTGAATTTAAAAGCGCCACCGGCGACGGATGCCGAACGGGCGCAATCTTCGGCGAGGTCGAGCACACCTTCGGTGATCGGGCCGCGCACGACGCCGGCGGGTTTGCGGCGGAAGCTCATTTCCTGTTTTGCCCTGAAGGCCTTGGCATCAGTCAATCCCACGGCGGTGGAGATGCCTCCCATGCGTGAGATGAAATACTCGATCATTCCATTGGTATCGGGATGGTTCACATCGAAGCGGTAAAGCTCGCCGTCCGTGGGCAGGTCGATGCCTGCGCGTTGCTGGGTGGAAATGACGACGGATGTGGCGTCGAGAACGGCTTGCTCACTGGGTAGAGCGGCAAGCCAGTCGATCGGCGAGTAGGAGCCGACAGTCGTGGTGAGGATTTCAGGAGTGGATGGGATGGTTTGGTTTGTCATGGTTTTTTGGGGTGGGTGTATGGAAGTGGTGGTTAAACCGGCGCGGCTTGGTTGGCGGAACGCATGAGCCATTGGCGGTGAGTTTTCTGGAAGGTATTGGCGAGCGTGTCACCGGGCATCACCAGCACGCCCCAACCGCCTTTCACAGGGTTTACCGGCACCTCGTGAGGGATTTGATTTTCACACATTTCGCGGTCTTCATTGAGAACGGCCGTAGCGAATTCGACTTGGGATTCTGGCGCGGGACCACGGAAGCCGGGCGAGATGGCGAGGGCCCAGAAGACATTGCATTCCTCGCGTGAAATCGGGCTGGGGATGTGCACCAGCACGCGTTCATCACCATCGGCGAAGCTTTGCCGGATGGTGGTGAAGTTCGGCAAAAAGCAACGCTGGCGGCGCCGGTGGGCCTCCTGGAGTTTGCCGGGCTGCTCGTGCGGACTCTCAAGCGCGGGGAACGGCGCATCCATGAGAAATCCATCCTCATACTCCTCGATCTTCATGGGTGGAATGATGGGGTTCGCCGCCACGCCCAGCGTCGTGCTGTGGGCAAAGGCAAAGTGCGACATGTCGAGGTAGTTTTCGACTTCCCTGCGGTAGCCGGACTGAAAGCGCATCGGCGGCGCCACAATGTAGGTCCAGTCGGGATTTTCAAATTCGGGCACTTCGGGCAGCGGGGCGGATTCGTGGTCGGAGAGGCGCACCCAGACCATTCCGTAGCGCTCTTGAACGGCGAAATTTTGCAGATGCGAAAGCTGAAGCTTGTTGGCGGGAGGGTTCACCAGTGACGGAATGTCCTGGCACTCGCCAGCGCTGTTGAACCGCCAGCCGTGATATCCACACTGCAGGCGGCCATTGCAAATATGGCTCTTGCTGAGGTCGTAGCCTTTGTGAGGACACGCATTCCGCGCGGCGAGGAGCGAGCCGTCGGGAAAGCGGGCGACGACGAGCGACTCGCCCAAGAGCGTGGCGCCAGTGACCTTGCCCGCAGGAAGGTCGGCGGAGTTCACCACAGGCTGCCATGTGGTGCGGAGGATTTGAAACGGCAATTCTTCGGAGAGTGGGGTGGATTCGGTGGCCATGGAACGGAGAGGGTTCAAGCGCCAGCGTGTCGGGAGGCGTTCGCGGGCACGAGAAAATGTCATTTGCAGATCGGGCAATTTATTGGAAAAAACATCCGTGCCGAAATCCCAAAAAAATCTCACCAACCGCCCTGTTGAACCTGTGTTTGGAGCAAATGGAGTGGCGGTGATTGAGAGCCACCACAGTGCGAGGTTTTTCATGGATTGGCGCAAGGACGCCTTCCCGAAATGGATTCTCATCTTCGAAGGGCAAGGAGCCTTTCACCTGCAACAAAGAACTCATCAGCTTCGGGCGCCGGTTCTGATTTCTGTTCCCGAAGGCACCGAGCATCGCTTGGAGGATAATCCTGCCGATCCGCTCACGCTCTACGCGCTCTGTCTGCGCCGAAAAGTTTTTCCCTCGCAGGATTTGCTCGAGGCGGTGTTCGGCCAATGCCGCATCATCGAGGATGGTCTTTTTGTCGATCAGGCATTGAGTGCCCTGCGTCGTATTGTTTTTGAATCCCGCCAGGGCGGCATCGGATCGCAGGAATTGAGCCTGAGCCTTGCCATGCAATTGGTGGTCGGCGCGGCCCGTCTCACGGAACAAAGCAGCGCCACCCGCACGGCCGAGGCGAGGATTTTGGCCTACGGCCGGGAGCTGGAGCAGGCCTTCTGGATCGACGAGCGAATGGACGCCGTGGCCGTCCGCATGGGCATGAGCCGCCGCTCGTTCTCCGGCCTGTTTCGAAAACACTTCGGAAAATCCTGGTTGGACCACATCCATGACCTGCGCATCCACCACGCCGCCCGCCTGCTCAAAGAAAGCGCCCTGCCGATCAAAACCATCGCCTTCGAGTGCGGATACCACGACATCTCGCACTTCTATCGTCGCTTCAGCCTGCAAATGAAAATGTCCCCGCAAAATTGGAGAAAGGCCGCCGCGCCAAGCCCACACATTTCCGCCGCATAAACCGATTAAGTAACTGTGCCACAGCATGAAAGAGGGCGGCGCGACCATCCCGGTTGCGCAGTTGCAGAGTTTCGCGCGGCAGCGCGCCACCATGGGAGGTTTCATCCTTTGCCTTGCTCGCGCCCTGCTCGCTGCGCCCTTCGGGCCATTGGCGATGTGCTTCCTTCGCACTTCCCAGTGCTTCGGTTGGCATGACCCATTATTCAGCCGCGCAGCGGCGTCTTAAGGGAGCGTTGCCGTCACGCAAGGCGAGGACGGTCATTGATGAGGTTGCGAAGCTGAGCGAGAGAAATGGGACATGCCAGAGGATGTCCCTCCAAGGTAGACGAGCGCGCTGCCGCGCGGGCGTTGGAGCACCGCGTGACAATCGCTTGGCTAACGCAACAAACCCACGACCGATCCGACGACGGTTCCATAGAGCATGTGGGCTCCGAGTTGGGCCAAGCCGGTGGAGGGTCCGCGGTCGTGGTATCGGGGCTCTGGGTGGTGTTCCATGATCAAAATCGACACCAGCAACATGGCTATGACGCCGTGGATGCTGCCGAGCAGCAAGCCTGTGAGGGCGTTGAATGGCAGCGAGGAAAGACTCAGAAATGCGGAGTAGACGAACGCGAAGCCGATACCCATGGCGATGTGAATGGCCAAACCGACATGGAAAGACGATCGATAGCCTGAACCCATGACCAACGCGCCTCCCGCTCGAATGACATCCACATGCACGCGGCCCAGCCAGCGTGGCAGGAGGAGAAAGAATGTCATGGCCGCAGTTCCGGCAAGACCTGCCGACAGCAACAATATGGAAGTTTTCATGACTCAAGATCGGGTGGCGCGGCGCGCTTCGAAATGGGGTGATCTCCCATCGATATGAGCCATTTGAGGAGATTCGGAACCGCAGCTGTGTCGCAACCTGCGGGGATGACCGGCGGACCGGGCGCGATGCCGGAGGCGAGTTTTTCATTTCCAATCGGTTTTGAAGGTGCAGGCTATGGTCAACAAAATCGACCATGCGCATTGCCATATCTGGATCCCATTCCTTGGGGAAATCGACTGTTGTCAACGAGTGGGTTGCAAAAAATCCTGCATTCCGTCGCGAGGAGGAGCCTTACCGGGCGCTCGGGCTTTATGGCCCCTATGAAATTCTCTTCCGCGATGCCTCCACGAAGTTGCACAACGGCATTCAGATGTATTACAACATCAGTCGGATTCATCGGTATGCCGAATGCACGGATGATGTGATTTTTGACCGTGCGCCGGTTGATTATATCGCTTATTCCCAATACACAGCGAATCAGGGCAGCACAGATATCGATGAGGCTTTTGTGGAGTCGATGGTTCCTGCCGTAAGGGAATCACTGGATCATCTCGATATTCTGGCATTTGTGCCGAAATCCGACGCCTGGCCTGTCGAGATGGAAGCGGATGGCATCCGGCCGGTCGATCATGCTTATCGCGATGAGGTGGATGCGATTTTCAAACAAATTTATCGCGAGGGTCGGTTTGGCGTTTTGCCTGAAAGGAATCGTCCACTTCTGGTGGAGTTGTGGGGTCCGAGGGAGCAGCGCTTGAATCAATTGCAGGCGGCGATGGAGGAAGTGAAATCCTCAAAAGCCGGTGCCCGATGAGAAACGGCCTCACGGAAGAGATGTTGAGTGGGCCGGCGGCGGATTTGTATCGTCAACTCGTGCCGGGAGTTCCCATGCGCGATCGCTGGGTGGCGGAGATTCGGGATTTGTGGGGAAAGAAAGACCATCCCAGCCTGAATGATTTCCCCGAAGTGGAAGTCTCGGACATCAGTCTGCCTTCGCTTGATGCCGGGATCGATGTGCGGGTGACACTTTGCAAGCCACCCGGAGCTTCTGCCCGGGCTTTTGTCTATTTGCATGGTGGCGGATGGATCGCGCCTGCTTCAGGAAAACACATCGGCTGGGCCAAACGCATAGCGGCTTTATCCGGGCGGACGGTGGCGGCCGTTCATTACCGATTGGCTCCGGAGGATAGATACCCTTGTGCCTTGCATGATTGCGTCGGCGTTTTTCTCGCCATGAAAAAAATGTTCGCTGGCGAGATCACGGTGGGTGGTGACTCGGCGGGCGCCAATCTGGCTGCGGCACTCTGGTTTTTCTGCTCTAGCCAGGGCAAACACCTTCCCAACAAATTGATGCTGAACTGCGGCGTGTTAGACCTCGAGCTCGAAAAACACGCCTCCATGAGACGCTCTGGGAGGGATCATCCCTACAATGGCCTCGAACTTCTCGCCTTCCAGCGAGCCATTTATGCCCCAGACCAAGAGCTTTGGACGGATCCCTGCGCGAGTCCGGCCCATGGCGCTCTGGGGAGTTTGCCCCCAACCCTTGTGGTCGTCGGAGAAGATGACACTCTCTGTGACGATGGCGTCGATTTTGCGAAGCGGGCCCGCAGCGCAGGAGCCCCGGTGCAACTCCATATCGGCGGGAAAATGCCGCACGGCTTCCATATGCAACACGGCCTCGTGCCCCAAGCTGCCGCCGCAGCCGAGCAAGTGATCCTGAATTTTTTAAAAACCTCCTCGCTGCCTTGATCCGCGCGGGATTCGGATGTTTAATAAAGCATGACGATTGCTCTCCGACTCGCTCTGGGGCTTGCTTTTTTACTCATGGCGGCCCGGCCTGCCGAGGCGCAGGTTTACCAAGGCAAGGTGTTGGTGAAGGCCAGCCTGCTTGCCGATAGCTCGGCCATCGTGCCGGGGCAGGCGTTCCAAGTCGGCGTGCTGCTGGAAATGGCCCCCGGCTGGCACACTTACTGGCAATACAGCGGGGATGCGGGGCTCCCCACGAGCATCGACTGGGAGTTGCCGCCGGGCTTCACGGCGGGGCCGATTCAGTGGCCCGTGCCGCAAAAAAAAACCGAGCCGGGGGATATCCAGGTTTACGCTTACGGTGGTCGAGTGCTGCTCCTGACGAGTATCACTCCGGCTTCGACCGTCTCAGGAAATGTCACGCTGCGTGCGGATGTCTCGTGGCTTGTGTGCGAGGAAATTTGTGTGCCGGGCGGGGCGAAACTCGACTTGACCCTGCCGGTTGCGAAGTCTGCAGAGCCAGCCAATGCCTCGCTCTTCGAGGAATTTCGTTCGCAGTTGCCACTGAGTTCGCAGCCTCCATTCGAGCTGACTTGGAAGCGTGCGGGGGATGTTCTCTCGTTGCAGGTGCAGGGAGTGCCGCAGGGGACGCCGCTCGAGCTTTTTCCTCTGCCTGCAGAAAATCAAATCGTGGGGCATCCCGTCTTTTCACCGCCTGACACGCTCAGCATCAAGGCGGGCAGTCCATTCAGCGGTGTGCTTTCGGTCGGGGAAGGTTCTGCGCGGCGGGCGTGGCTTGTCTCGGACTCGGCTGCGAGCGCGGCTCCAGCGAACGAGGCCGCGACCCTCTCGCTTGCGATGGCTCTTTTTTACGGATTTCTGGGCGGTCTGATTTTAAATCTCATGCCGTGTGTGCTGCCGGTGATCTCGCTGAAAATTTTCGGCTTCATCAAACAGGCTGGCGATTCGCGCCGCAGCATTCTGCTGCACGGGCTGGCATTTGCAGGTGGGATTTTTGTTTGGTTTCTCGGGCTGGGAGCGGTGATCGTCGCGCTCAAATCCGGCGGCAGCGAGGTGACATGGGCGTTTCAGTTTCAAAATCCCTGGTTCAATGTAGTGATCGGCTCCGTGGTGTTTGTCTTCGCGTTGAACTTGGCGGGAGTGTTTGAATTTGTCCTGCCGGGCCGGGCATCGAATGCGATGGAATCCGCCGGCTCGAGCGAGGGGTTGGCGGGTTCGTTTTTTCAGGGTGTGTTCGCCACGCTTCTGGCCACGCCTTGCACGGCTCCCTTTCTCGGCAGCGCGCTGGGATTTGCTTTCAGCCAGTCGGCGCTGGTGATTTTTGCGATGTTCGCAGCCGTGGCCTCTGGAATGGCGCTGCCATATCTCCTGTTGAGCGCGAGCCCGGGATGGCTGAAATTTCTCCCGCGCCCGGGCGCTTGGATGGAGCGGCTGAAGCAATTCATGGCCTTTCCGCTCTTCGCGACGCTGGTCTGGATTCTTTCCGTCCTCGGCGGACAGCGCGGCACGGATGGGGTCGTGTGGTTTTGCGCGTTTCTGCTCTGCCTGGGTTTCGCGTGCTGGCTTCTGGGGGCGTTCTGCGGTCCGCTTGTTTCCACGGTCAGACGCATGACCGTCTTGGCGCTCATCGCCTGCACACTTGCAGGCGGTGGATGGTATTTTCTCGGGAAAAAATTCGCCCAAGTTGGCAAGGAAACGGCCGATCGCTTGGAGTGGGTGCCATTTTCAGAGGCGCGCATTCAAGCCGAGTTGGCCGCCGGGCGTTCTGTCTTTGTGGATTTCACTGCTGACTGGTGCATCACCTGCAAATTCAACGAACGCACGGCAATCGATACCCCGGTGATTCGCGCGATTCTGAAGGAAAAAAACATCACGCCGGTAAAAGCCGATTGGACGAATGCCAACTCTGAAATCACTCGCGCGCTCAAAGGCTTCGGACGGGTGGGAGTTCCTCTGTATGTGCTTTATTCCGCCTCCAACCCCACCGAGCCTGTCATTCTTCCCGAAATCTTGACCGAAGGCATCCTCGCCGAGGCGTTGAAAAAAGCGCCCTGAGGTGTCTGGCGGAGGGGATTTTCCTTCAGCGCCGCTATTTTTTCTGGCCTGATTTTCGGAGAACGCCGGGAAGCCAGGTCCACACAATCTGTGTCGAAACCGCGTAGTTCCACACGGCGCCTACGAGTGCTCCAGCGGCTCCTGAAAACCACCAGGGAATATTTTGATCAAAAAGATATTCCGCTGATTGCACATTCACGATGGCACCCATGCCGCAAATGACCATGTAGGCGACCAGACCGGGCAGTAGCAGACCGCCTTTGAGTCGCTGCTGACGGAAGGTCACGGAGTTGTTCACCAGGAAATTCGAGGCCATGGCAACAAGCGTGGCCAAAATCTGCGCTGTGATAAATGGAACAGACGCCAACTTGTGCAAAACGCCCAGAGTCGCAAGGTGAAGCACCAATCCGCTCAGTCCAGCCAGCACATAAAGCACAAAGCGAACCGGCACGAACCGGCCGAAAATTTTATCCGCCAAGAGGTAGAGGTATTCAAACGCCACCACGATATCCAGTTTGCTCTCCCCATGCTGCCTCGTGCGGAACTCATACGGAAACTCCCGCACGCGGAGCGGGCGACCCGCCGAAAGCACGATATCGAGCAGGATTTTAAACCCCTTTCCGGTCATCTGGCGCACGGTTTCCTCAAAAATATTGCGCCGAATCGCAAAAAACCCGCTCATCGGGTCGGTCAGTTCCGTCTTGCGAACGATCGACCCGATCCTCGTTGCAAAACGACTCACAAAAACCCGCGACTTCGACCAATCCCCGGTTCCCCCGCCTTTTCCAGTATAACGACTTCCAACAGCCAGCTCCAACGCGGAATCCTCCTCAAAAGCCCGCAGCATCGCGGGAAGAATCGTTTCATCATGCTGCAAGTCGCAATCCATCACGGCAAAAACATCCGCCGCACTCGAAGCCATCCCCTCCAAACAAGCCGAGGCTAAACCCCTGCGACCAATCCGCCGAATAAACCGCACGCGCGGCTCCGTGCGGGCCAGCTCCATCAAAACCTCCCGCGAACCATCCTGCGAATCATCATCCACGAAAACAATTTCCCAATCAAAGTCCACCAGCAGCGCCTCAAGCCGCTCCACGACAAGCGGGATGTTATCGCGCTCGTTGAGCGAGGGGATGATGATGGAGGCTCTCTTCACCGGTCCATGAAGTATCGCAGTTTGTTTCCCAAGAATTGAAGCGTGAGCACAAGTGTA
>JBIKUM010000197.1:0-5851 GCA_044347585.1 Terrimicrobiaceae bacterium | reverse complement strand
CGCTTTGAAAAAAGCACGAGGTCTGCGGTGGGATGCTTTTTTATCGTTGACCAAACCGGCTTCATAGCAGGGCCATCGTCCCGCATGGCCGAAATTTCGCCACGGCAGATGCGGAACTACTTTTCAGACACCATCGGGCTTAAAGCCGTGCGAACAACGCCTATATCGGACGCCGCTGCGCGGCTGAAGAATGGGTCATGCGAGACGATGACCCTCCCATTGGAGGCTGCGCGCTGCTGCGCGAATTGTGTGGCCTTCGTTATGGGGTGGATGTGGTGCTGAACTGCAGTTTTGGCTTGAGGGCTTCAGCGAGTTTCGGGGTGAGGCCTTTGATGGTGAGGAGGTCATCGATGGAGCGGATGGGGTTTTTGGTTCGGGCCTCTATGATGCGTTCGGCGAGTTTTTTGCCGATACCGGGGAGTGATTGGAGTTCTTCGGCGGTGGCGGTGTTCGGGTTGATGGCCGTGTTGGATTGGGAGTCTTTGAGCACCGTTTGGAGTTCGGCGGATTCGCGGCGTTCCTCGGCGCGGTCTTCTGCGAGGTGTGTCCAGTCGGTGACGGCCCAGATGCCTTTTTGGGCTGCGGCTGCGGTGAGTTCGCGGTCGGCGAGCGCTTCGCGGTATTCATTGCCGGATGTTCCGTCGGGTAGTTGGCGGGTGAGGCCGAAGGCGCGTGCCAGGCCCTCTTCCACGAGGAGTGTGGCGAGGTCTTTGCCTTCGGCGGTCGTGACGAAGGCGTAGGCGCGTTCTTTTTCGCCGTTGCCCCGGGCGCCTGCGAAGGCGGTGTGGATGGTAAAGGGCTTCGCGAGGAGTTCTCGGGTGCGGAGGGCGGCCTGCTTGCCAAAATCGCGGGCTGTTTTCATGGAGGAGGCGGCGTCTGTGTCGGCGATGCCGAAATAGCGCCTCTGGGCGCGGAGACGGCGGGCGAGCGTTTCGTCGTTCACATGCCATTCGATGCAGTCCACTCCATAAAGACGCATGGTGACCTGGCGTCCATCGGGTAACTTGACCGGAAAGCTGTCGCCGTCCGCCCAGTCCGCTTCAACGAGCGTGGCCCCGGGAAATGTTTGCAGAGCCTCATCCGCATGGAGAGGCAATCCAGCGAAGAGGAGAAGGAGGAGGGCGATGCTTTTTTTCATAAAAATCAGAGCCGTTCCAAGGCGGGAAGGGCGTAGTGTTTTTTGAGCGTATCGGCGTTGGCCTCGATTGAAGCAGCGTCGAGAAAGAGGAGTTTTGGGTCTTCTTCGAACTCTATTTTCTGAAATCCATCGGCTGGCTTTTTCGCGGCCTCGGACAAGTCGGCGAGGCTTTTGACCGGGCGGCCGTTGACTTTGGTGACGACGATATTTTCGAGGTCCTCGTAGCCGATAGTGTCGGGCGTGGGGAGGACTTGGGAGAGGATGATGATGCGGCCACGGTCGGGCGGGAGCTCGTTTTGGAAGGCGTCGTAGTAAACGAGGCGCTGGGGCGCGGTGGATGTCCATTTGCTTCCCCATTCCTTGAGGTATGGGCGGGAAAGCTCGATAAAGACGAGTCCCCCGAGGATGACATACTTGGGGGCGGTATCTGAGATGTGGGGCTCGCTGATGGCGTGGTCTCGGTTGGCAACCTGCATGGTCACGGGAATCTCGAGCGTCTTGCCGTCGCGGAGGATTTTGAACCGAACAACGGCGCCGGGGTGTTTGATGGTGTTCGTGAGATGACTGAAGAGAATGCGGCCGTAGTCGGGATCCTCGTAATTGCCGTCCTGGTCGAGCGGGAGTTCATTCACCGCCAGAATGGCGTCTCCTTTTTTGATCCCTGCGGCATCGGCGGAGCCTCGGGGGGTTATATCCGAGACATAGACGCCGCCGGGTTCCTTGAGTCCGATGTAACGGCGGAGTTGGGGATCGCGGAGCGGTGCGAAGGCGATGCCAAGGCGGGCGAAACCTTGGTAGGTGGTGGAGTCGAGTTCGGTCAGGAAGTGGCGGATCACGGCGGTCGGAACGATGTCGGCGGACTGGTTGCGGGCATCGTAGCGCATGACCATGCCGATGAGGCGGCCGTCGCGGATCACTGGCAAGGTGAAGCTGCCGTCTCTTTGCTGGAGGGGGGCTCCGAGTTTGAAGAGGAGGAGTGCTCCCGACTCGGAGGGATAGCTTGCAACGCTGATGGAGGTGATGCGGCCGAGGGTCTTGGCGATCTCTCCATTCGGCTCGAGTTGGAGGATGGTGGCCTCCTCGCCGACTTGGAGAGGCCCGTTCAAGGCGAGGGGTTGCATGCCTTGGAGGAAGGAGGGGGCGCCCGGGCGCAGGACGGCGAGGTTGCAGTCGTAATCGACGCGCTCCACGGTGGCGGTGGATTTCTCGGCTGTGGCAGGTTTTTCCAGTTCGATGAATGTGGAGTTCGCCACGAGTTCGGCTGTGACCAGAATGCGGCCCCCGTCGATCAGCGCGCCGATGCCCCGTCTGCTGAAGGGTGGCTTTTTGATCCATGGCTGGAAAAATTCGTAGACCTGATTGGTGGAATTGACGCGCAGCAGGGACTTGGATGTCGATTCCGGTGCGGTGTCTTCTGCGCGAGCGGACGGGATGGCAAGTGCCAGCAAGAGGGCCAGGCAGAAGGATCGTAGGGAAGGAGTGGATTTCATTTCTCGAGGTTTTTTTCGGCAGTCAATGCGTAGCGCCCGCTGATACGCGAACGCGCCTCCTCGATGGCTTTTCGCTCCAGAACGATCGGGCGTCCCCCGCCGGCGAATTTGATGACATAGTAGTCTGCCTTTTCCTCGAATGCGGCGGCGATGTCCTCGATGCGTTTGATGCGGCGTCCGTTCACCTCGTCCACCACGGAATAGCGGAATTCGTCGGCGTAGGCGTTCACGGGGTCGGGAAGGATGTTGCTCAGAACGACGATCTCCGGGCGTGTGGCGTGCAATCCGTCGGCGATGAAAAAATCAAAAAGATAGTTTAGGCGCTGGTCGGAGGGATCATGGGCCTCCATAAAATTCTGATCCACCGGCTGGAAAACCAATCCACCGGCGACAAAATAGCGGGGCTTCTCATCGTAGAGGTTGCTCTGAAGCTTGAATGGCCAGGGTTCCCGAAGTGGCACGGTGAGGGTCATGGGTTTCCCGTCGCGCAGGATGTCGAGATGCACCTTGTCGCCTTTGAATTTCCTCTCCACGACCTCTTCCAGAGGCACGGCCTCGTCTTCGAGCGGAATGGTGCCATCACTCGACACGGTGTGTCCGTCGATTTTCAAAATCACATCCCCGGGTTTGACGATGCCATCGGAGGCGCCGCTGCTGTAGACGCTGCAGATTTGGACTCCGGTGTTCTCGTCCTCCAGGCCGAGTGCGCTTCGGGCGGCGGGGTTGAAGAGGTTGCGGTAGGTCAGGGCCAGATCGACATAGTGGTCGTAGCGGCCGTCCTCCACATCCTTCAGAAAACGGTGGATGACCGGAGTGGGGATCATGTAGCCAACATTCTGGGCGACATCGCCGCTGTAGCCTTGGAAGGCGACTCCGACGACCTTGCTGTTTTGCATCACGGGGCCGCCGCTGTTGCCGGGATTGATGGCGGCATCGATCTGGATGGCGAGGTGGGAATCCATTCCGGAGTGGGAGTAGGGCTGGAAGTCGATGCGAGACACAATGCCGCGCGTTACGGAGAGGCGGGTGCCACCGACGGGGTAGCCGTAGGCTGAAACGACGGACTCGATTTGCGGAATGCCGCCGAATTCGAGTGGCGCTGTGCCGTTGAAGAAGTCGGGATTCTCGACACCAAGCAGGGCGAGGTCGCAGTCGTGGGCGATGTGCAGGACTTGTGCGAGGTAGGGGTTTGGGTCGCCCTCTTTGGATACCGTGAGGAAGCGCGCGTTGCTGACCACATGCGCATTTGTCATGATGCGTTTGCCATCGACAACAAACCCGGCTCCGACTCCGGAGGTGACATCTCCCGGGCTCCAAGGGGTTTTATAATTTGGTTCCTGCGAAGTCGCCTCGATCCGGACGAGGCTCTTGGAAATTTCGACGGCGTGAAGTGCGGCCAACGGGAGGAGCAGGGCAGCGGCAATCAAAAAAAAGCGGGACATTGCCTTCGACTGTAGCAAACCGGCCCTGCTGCGCAACGAACTGTCTGTCACATTTCCGTGCGGAGCGGTTCGGTCAACGCTCAAGGGCTTCCAATTCCTGCACGCGCCGTTCAAGCCGGGTGATTGCATCGAGGGCGAAGTTCAGCTCGGCCTGCTTCTGCAGGAGTGTGATTTCGAGTTCCTGAATCTTGTTTTGCAGGCTCTCTTTGACTCCGTGGTCCTGATTTTTCGAATCGTCGCCTTGGGCTGCGGGATTCGGGAAAAACGAGGCATCGCCGAGGCGCATTTTTTCTCCCGAGCAGCAGTTGAGGATTTTCGTGTCGCCCGAGATTTCTCCGAGGCTCAGGAATTCGAGTAGTGTGCCTGCCGTGGTGGGCCCGTAAAGCGGCTGCCCAGGCACCTCCACCAGCCAGTCCATGTGGAGTTCTTCAAGCATGGGGGCCTTGTTCCAAGTCCTGCCGTCATTGGAAACGACATCCTGCGGATGAATTTGAGCGGACATCGCCCACTCACGGATTTGGTCAAAAAAAACCGGTCCAAAAATTTCATCATCCGCATGTTTGCGGAGATACCACTGGGGGGAATTACCTGTCGATATCACGCGGCTATACTTCTCCCAAGTGGAGTTGGTTGCAAGGATTGATCGAGGGCCGTGCGCCGGTCTGGAGGTTTTCTGGTTTGTTGCCCTGAGAGGATACCCGGTGTAAAGTAGCTGCCATGCAATCGCCGTCGACGACTCTTTTGCCTGCGGAGAAGCGCTCCATTCCTGTCTGGCGCGGCGTTGTGATCGTGCTGCTTGCCGCCGCGACTCTTGTGGCCTGTTTGTGGGGTAGTCCTCCCGCCAAGAAATCCGAGCCGGGCGTCGTAATGGAGTTGCCGGGTTCGTTGACCGGCTTGTGGGGTAGCGACCAGCCTGTTTCCGAGTCGGAAAAAGTCATTCTTCCCGCCGACACCGAGTTCGCAAAAAAAATCTACTCGGACGGCCTCGGCAACGACATCCATTGCCAGATAGTTCTCGCCGGTGCGGAAAAACGGAGCATCCACCGCCCCGAGGTTTGTCTGCCTGCGCAGGGGTGGACGATCAAATCCGGCGAAGTCGTGCCGGTGAAGCTGGCTGATGGAAAAACACTCGAGGTCATGAAACTCACCGTCGTCCGTCCGGTTACGCTGAACAACGGTGCGCAGCGCGAGCTGACCTCGGTCTTCTGCTATTGGTTCATCGGCAAACACGCCACGACGCCGCACCATTTTGTGAGGGTGTTGAAGACGAACCTCGACATGCTGCTGCACAACACAAACCACCGCTGGGCCTATGTAATTGTGAACGCGCCAGTGCTGGAAGGTTTTGTTTCCGGCGGCAAGAATCTGGCACAAACAAACGAGCGTGTGGAGGCCGCCATCGCGGAGTTGGCGCCACAGATCATGCCGGAGCTGTAGTGCGCTTCGAAAATTAAAAAGGCCGCCCTTTGCGAGGCGGCCTTTTTTGTAGGAAGGGAAAGCGGATTAGCGCTTCGAGAATTGGAAGCGTTTGCGGGCGCCGGGCTGGCCGGGCTTTTTGCGTTCCTTCATGCGAGGGTCGCGTGTCAGCAGGCCTTCCTGCTTGAGCGGAAGGCGCAGGGCCTCGTCGATCTCGATGAGCGCGCGGCTGATGGCGAGGCGCAGAGCGCCGGCTTGGCCATTGACGCCGCCGCCGACTGTGCGGACGGTGAGGTCGTAGGTGTGCACGGCGTTGGCGATTTCCAGCGGGCGGAGAATCTGGTTTTGAACCGAGAGGCTAGGGA